>NZ_PSUG01000043.1:0-30852 GCF_002931755.1 Rathayibacter sp. AY2B3
GATACTCGTGCGCCTCGATGGTCATGTCGCTGACGGTGAAGACGTCGCCGTCGAAGCCCTCCCGCTCGATCCGGAAGCGGTCACCGGTGCGGGAGGGGTGGGAGGAGGGGAGGAGGGGAGGAACGACGGAGCCGCCCGGGCGTCGCACGGGGCGACGGCCGGACGGCTCCGGGGTGGTGGCGGCTAGGCGCGCCGGCGGCGCAGCGCGGCGAGCAGGAGCCCGCCGACGCCGCCGGCGATCAGCAGTCCGCCGAGGCCCAGCGGCAGGCCGATGTCGGCTCCCGTCGAGGCCAGGGGCGGACGGCCGCCGGGGTGCGGCGCCACGGCGGTCGGCGTGCTGCTCGGGGTCGGAGCGGCCGTCGGAGCAGTGGTCGGCGCGGTGGTGGGAGCGGTCGTCGGGGCGACGGTCGGCTGCGCGGTCGGGGCGACGGTCGGCTCGGCGGTCGGTGCCACGGTGGGCTCCGGCGTCGGAGTCGGCGTGGTCGGGTCCTTCTCGGCGTCGATCGCGGAGGTGTCCGCGGCGAACGAGGCGGTGACGAAGGCGATGGCCTTCGACGTGATGCCGAGCGCCTCCTGATTGATGTTGTCGATGTCGTCGGCGGCGGAGTGGTAGTTCGGGTCGTGCGTGATGCCGGCGGTGCCGCCGAACAGCGCGACCTCCTCCTCCGTCTTGACGTCGTCGGCGCCGGTGAAGACACCCGAGGACGGGATGCCGACCGAGATGAAGCCGTCGTAGTCGCTGCGGCCGTCGAACGCGGTGTCGATCCAGGGCTGGTCGATCGAGTCGAAGTAGTCGGTGAACGCCTTCTCGGTCGCGATCGAGCCGGCGGGCACCTCCACGGGGGCCTCGTAGGTGGACTGGTCCGCGTCGTAGACGGAGATCACGTAGTTCGGCGAGGCGACCATGTCGAAGTTCATGTAGGTCGCGATCTTCGAGGCGTCCTCCTCCGTCAGGGAGTCGACGTAGGTGTAGGAGCCGACCAGGCCGACCTCCTCGGCGCCCCACCAGGCGAAGCGGACCGCGTTGGTCGTGTCGCCCGCGGCGGCCAGCTGCACCGCCGTCTCGAGCAGCGTCGCGGATCCGGAGCCGTTGTCGTTGATGCCGGGGCCGGCGGGCACGCTGTCGAGGTGCGCGCCGAGCATGACCACGTTGTCGTGGTCGCCGCCGGGGGTCTCCGTGACGATGTTGAAGGTCTCCACCTCGGTGGTCGTCTGGTCGATCAGGAGCGACGCGCTCGCGGGGAGCGACGCCAGCAGCGCCTGCCCCTCGGCCTGCGTGACGCCGACGCCGGGGACGGCGTCCTCGTCCTGTCCGCCGTAGGTGCCGTTGAGGGCGTCGCTCGGCGCGTTGTCGTAGATGACGATCGCGGCGGCGCCGGCGGCACCGGCGGCGACCGACTTCTCGAGGAAGCTGCAGGAGCCGCGGCTGACGAGCGCGACCTTCCCGGTGGCGTCGAGGCCGGCCCAGGCGTCCGTGGTGCAGCCGAGCGGATCGACGGGGGCGATGAGCTCGCCGGTCACGCCGCCCTCGGGCGTCGACGGAGTGAACTCCATCGGGGTGCCGACGGCCCCGGTACCGGTGGTCAGCGTGAACGCGTCGATCGTCTGCGTCGCGGTGGTGAACTCCTGGCGCTCCGTCGTGTAGCCGGCGTCCGCGAGGACCTTCTCGACGTACTCGCCGCTCAGCTCGTAGCCCGGGGTGCCGATCGCGCGGGTGCCGCCGTTGGCGTCCGCGATCGCCTGCAGCGCCTCCAGGTGGGTCATGATGCCGTCGACCGTGACGGTGTCGGCGAAGTCGACCGGCTCGACGGCGCTCGCCGTCGGCGCGAAGGCGAAGCCGGCGACGAGGGCGCCCGCTCCGATCATGGCGCTCGAGCCGATCAGTGAGCGGCGTCGGCGGCCGCTCGGGGTGTTCGTGGTGGTTCGCGCCACTGGGGCTCCCTCTCCTCGAGAACGGGCCGCCGCGTCGGCGGCCCCGACGCGGGCCTCCCGAAGACTGGGAGGGGATCGCGTCCTCTGCGAGGGTATTCACAGGAAACGGTGCGGCCCAGTCCCCCCTGGCAGATTTCATCCGCACGAAACACGGACGGGGCCGGCGGGCGGATCAGGCCGTCGCCCGGCTCTCGGCCCACTCGCGGAGCATCGCGAGGGTCTCCTCCGGGTGGTCGCGATGGGGACTGTGGCCCGCGCCCGCCACGACCGCGTAGCGGATGCGCGGATTCGCGCGGAGCACCAGGGCGGCGAGGGAGGGAGGGAGCAGCGTCTCGACCTGCGGATCGCCGGCCAGCACGAGGACCGGCGGGCGGAGGCCCGGCAGATCCGCCAGCAGGTCCCACGGGTCATTGTCGTCGATCGTCGCGGCGACCGCGGACGGATCGGCGGCCCGCACCGCGGCGAGCTTCTCGGCTCGGTCCCGCTCGTCCCAGAGCGGCTGCGCGACAGCCAGCTCCTCGGCCGAGACCGCGAGACCGGCGAGCTCGCCCGCGCGGACGGCGGCCCGCTGCTCCGGAGCGAGCCGGAGCACCGGGTCCAGCAGCGCCAGGCGTCCCGCCCAGCCGGCGTCGCGGGCGGCGGCGCGCACCGCGACCGCTCCGCCGAGCGAGTGCCCGACGACGAGGTCGAACGACCCCTGTGCCAGGGCGTCGTCGGCGTAGTCGTCGTGGCGGAAGGAGCCGCCGCGCGGCCCGTCGCCGTGTCCGCGCAGGTCGGGCGCGGAGACGCTCCAGCCCGCCGCGGCCAGCTCGCGTGCCAGGCGCCACCAGGTCCGGCCCGAGCCGCCCAGGCCGTGCAGGAGCAGTGCCGTCCCCGCCGTCATCGCCGGAGCCTCAGTCGAAGCGCGGATCGCGGCCGGTGCGCTCGCCGGTCGCGAGCGCGGCGATCGCGGCGAGGTCCTCGTCGTCGAGGGCGAAGCCGAAGACGTCCAGGTTCTCGCGGATCCGCTCCGGCGTCACCGACTTCGGGATCACGACGACACCGAGCTGCACGTGCCAGCGCAGCACCGCCTGCGCCGGCGAGACGCCGTGCTTCGCGGCGACGCGGGCCAGGGCCGGCTCGTCGAGGAGGCGCCCGCGGGCCAGCGGCGACCAGGCCTCGGTGACGATCCCGTGAGCGGCGTCGAAGGCGCGCAGCTCCTCCTGGGGCAGCCGCGGGTGCAGCTCGATCTGGTTGATCGCCGGCACCACTCCCGTCTCGTCGAGCAGGCGCTGCACGTGCTCCTCGGCGAAGTTCGAGACGCCGATCGAGCGCGCCCGCCCCTCGCTCTGCAGGCGCTCGAGGGCGCGGTAGGTGTCGACGTAGCGGTCGCGCGAGGGGATCGGCCAGTGCACGAGGTACAGGTCGACGTAGTCGGTGCCGAGCAGCTCGAGGCTCCGGTCGAAGGCGGCGAGCGTCTCGTCGAAGCCGTGGTCGTCGTTCCAGACCTTGGTCGTCACGAAGACCTGCTCGCGGGGGAGGCCGCTCGCGCGGATCCCCTCGCCGACTCCGCGCTCGTTGCCGTAGAGGGTGGCGGTGTCGACGTGCCGGTAGCCGGCCTCCAGGGCGACGGCGACCGTGCGGGCCGCCTCCTCGTCGCCGATCTTGTAGACGCCGAGCCCGAGCTGGGGGATCGCGCGGCCGTCGTTGAGGGGGATCAGGGGGACGCTCATGCGTCCCATGCTGGCACGTGCGCTCAGACGCTCCAGTCGAGCTCGCCGTGCGGTCCCACGTGCACGTCGTCCTCGATCAGCGCCGCGAGACCGGCCACGCCGAAGAGGAGGCGCCGCTCGGCGCGCTCCGCGTCGCTGCGCTCGTCGATGCCGCGCACGGCGAAGTGCACGTCGTGGCCCGCCTGCAGGCCCTCGACGCCGAGCCGGCCTCGGAGCGCGCGCGCGGGGCGCCGGCCGATGCCGAGACCGCGCCAGAGGGAGCCCGTCTCGAGGACGACCGCCGTCTCGGAGGAGACGACCCCGTGCTGCTCGCGATGCGCGGTGAGCTGCCACCCGTAGCCGAGGTGGTGCAGGCGGGTCGAGTGCGGGCCGCGCCAGGCGTGGGAGGACTCCTCGCGGCGGAAGTAGACAGGGCTCGGGCGGAAGGACCCCTGCCAGAGCGCGGTGGCGAGCTCGCTGCACCACTCCGGGGTCTCCGGATCGGACCAGGGGTCGAGGAGATCGGTCCGGGCGGCGGCGCGCCGGTGCTCGCGCACCAGCTCCTCCGCGTCCTCCCGCAGCCCCATGCCGCCCCCCTGCCCGCCGTGGGCCTTCACCCTAGAGTGCCCGACAGGCGCCGGACAACCGGGTGGCGGCCTAGGAGGGCAGGGTGACCGGCTCGGTGTCGGGGAGCGGGCTGGCGTCGCGCCCGCGGAGATCCGGGTGGTATCGGCGGCCGAGCAGGGGCACCAGGAACCCGACCAGGGCGAAGGCGGCGGCGACGACGATCGCGGCGGTCGGCCCGGCCTGGTCGATCTGCACGCCGGCGATCGCGGAGCCCAGCGCCGCGCCGATCAGCTGACCGGTGCCGACCCAGCCGTAGGCCTCCGCCGTGTCCGAGAAGCGCACGCTCGAAGCGGTGATCGCGAACAGCGCCGCGAGAGCGGGAGCGATGCCGATGCCGGCGAGGAACAGCGTGACGCACAGCCACCAGAAGTCGGTCGAGACCGCCGCCAGCCCCATGCCGAGCGTGACGATCAGCATCCGCCGCGCGGTCGCCCACCGGCTGATCGGGATGTGGCCGAGGGCGAGGCCGCCGACCAGGGAGCCCGCCGCGAAGACGGCGAGCACGACGCCCGACTCGACTCCGCCCTCGCCGAAGACCGCGACGACGCCCGCCTCGACCGCCGAGCAGGCGCCGATCAAGAGGAAGCCGACGACCGTGGCCAGCAGCACCGGGGGCTTCGTGAGCACCACGCCGAGGCGGCGCGTGGAGCGCGGGATGCGGACGCGGCCCACCTCGGGCGAGGCGATGAACCAGATCCCGCCGCCTATCAGGAACACCGCGGCGGTGAGGATGCCCGCGACCGTCGACACCTGGATCGACACGAGCGTCGCCAGCACCGGGCCGAGCACCCAGATGATCTCCTGGGCGGAGGCGTCGAGCGAGAAGAGCGGGGTCAGCTGCGAGCTGGTGACCATCTTGGGGTAGATGGTGCGCACGGCCGGCTGCACCGGCGGCATGCTCAGGCCGGCGACGAACCCGATCACGACGAACTGCCACACCTCGAGCGGGAGCACGGCCATCGCGATGATCGCCCCCGCGCAGACCACGAGGGTGATCGTCAGCACGCGGCGCATCCCGAGCCGCCCCATCAGGCGGCTGGTCAGCGGACCGGCGATGGCCTGCCCGATCGACATCGAGCCGAGCACCAGGCCGGCGGCGGCGTAGGAGTGGTGCACCCGCTCCACGTGCAGGAGGAACGCCAGCGAGAGCATCCCGAAAGGGAAGCGCGCGGTCAGCTGCGCGAGGATGATGCGCCCCACCCCGGGGGTCTTCAGGAGATCGGTGTAGCTGCCCACCGGACGACACTAGCGCTCCCGAGGGAACCCCGGGCCGTCGAGGGAGCCCGCTGCACGAGGCTCCCTCGACGGGTCGGGGTTCCCTCGGCGGAGGGACGCGTCAGCCGGCCAGCACCTTGCGGATCCGCTGCAGGGACACGCTCTCGGCGGTGCCGAGCGACTGCGCGAAGAAGCTCACCCGCAGCTCCTCGATCATCCAGCGGGCGCGCGCGATCCGCTCCGGGGCGTGCGCGGGCAGCGGCACCGCGCCGCCGGCCGAGCGGTAGAGCTCCTGGGCCGCGTGCACCTCGTTCAGCCAGACGCGGTCGCGGCCCACGTTCTCGGCGATCTTGCCGAAGCGCTCGGTGATCGCGCCGAGGTAGCGCGGGAGGTGCCGGAGCCGCTCCACTCCGGTCGCCGAGACGAAGCCCGGGTAGACCAGGCCCGAGAGCTGCTCCCGCGCATCCGTGAGGGCGGGCAGCAGCGCCATGCTCGTCGAGGCCTTGAGCGCCTTCTCGACGCCCCGGGCGGTGGTGAGGATCGTCGTGACCGTCTTCACTGTCTCGAACATCGCATCCATGACGCTCGCCGAGACCCGGTCGCGCACGGCGTCGAACTCGGCGCGGAGGAAGAGCATCCCGTCGGGCTTCATCCGCCAGAGGACCGCGTCGACGCAGGCGAGCAGGCAGTCGGTGAAGAGCGCGGTCGTGTTCTGGTACGGGCTCTGCGCGAGCACGAGCTTCTCGTGGGAGGTGAGGTGCTGCTGCACGTAGGCGACGGGGCTCGGCGTCGCGAGCAGGAGGAGGCGGCGCACGCCGCGCGGGTGCTCGCGCGCCTGGTCCTCGGCCGTGGCGAGCAGGCGGATCGAGACCGAGTCGCCGTCGTCGATCAGGGCCGGGTAGGCGCGGATGGTGTTCCCGCCCTGCCGGGTGTCGGTGACGCGCGGCAGCTCCGGCATGTCCCAGGTCTTCAGGCCCCGGCGCTCGAGCGCGTCGGGGACCCGGGCCTCGACCACGCGGGCGACCTCGTCGCGGACCCGGCCGCGCAGGCGCTCGGCCAGCGGGGCGAGCTCTTTGCCGGCGGCGACCGTGCGGCCCCGCTCGTCGGCGACGGCGAAGGTGACCCGCAGGTGCGAGGGGATCCGCTCGAGGTCGAAGTCCTCGGGCTGCACGACCACGCCGGCCTCGCGGCGGATCGCCCCGGCCAGGGTCGCGGCGAACGACTCCGTCGGCGGATTCGGCACGTCGTGCGGCAGGGAGGCGGTCAGCTTGCGCGCCCAGTCGTTCGCGGGCACCACGTTGCGGCGCAGGTGCTTGGGCAGCGCCTTGATCATCGCGGTGACCAGCTCGGCGCGCAGTCCCGGCACCAGCCAGTCGAAGCCGAGGGGCGTCACGCGCGGCAGGAGCGCGAGCGGCACGTGCACCGTCACGCCGTCCTCCTCCGTCCCCGGCTCGAACCGGTACGAGAGGCGGAAGCGCTGGTCGGCCTGGCGCCACTGGGTGGGGAACGCGGTCTCGTCGATCTGCTCCGCGTCCTCGGGGAGGAGGGTCTCCTGCGTCATCGTCAGCAGGTCGGGCTCGTCGTGCTGGGTCGTCCGCCACCAGGAGTCGAACGAGCGCACCGAGGTGATGTCGCGGGGGAGTCGGCGGTCGTAGAAGTCGAAGACGGCCTCGTCGTCGACGAGCAGGTCGCGGCGGCGCGTGCGCTCCTCCAGTCGCTCGAGCTCGGCCCGCAGGGCCCGGTTCTTGCGGTCGAAGGCGTGGCGCGACTCCCACTCGCCCTCGACGAGGGCATGGCGGATGAACAGCTCGCGGGCGTACGAGGCGTCGATCCGCGAGAACTGGACGCGGCGGCGGGCGATGATCGGCACGCCGTAGAGCGTGACCTTCTCGTAGGCGACGGCCGCGCCCTGCGACTTCTCCCAGTGCGGCTCGCTGAACTGCCGCTTCACGAGGTCGCCCGCGATCGCCTCGGCCCAGGACGGATCGATCGCCGCGTTCGAGCGGGCGAAGAGGCGGCTGGTCTCGACCAGCTCGGCGCTCATCACCGCGTCGGGGAGCTTCTTCGCCAGGGCGCTGCCGGGGAAGATCGAGAACTTCGCGTTGCGGGCGCCGACGTACTGCACGTTCTGGCGCTCGCGGCTCTTCGCCGCGCGCTGCGCCTGCTGCGAGGTGGTGTCCTTGATGCCCAGGTGCGAGAGCAGGCCGGCCAGGAGGCTCCGGTGGATCCCGTCGGGGTCGACCTTCGGCTCGCCCAGCTCGAGCTTGAGGGGGCGGGCGAGCTGGCGCAGCTGGCGGAACACGTCCTGCCACTCGCGCACGCGGAGGTAGTTGAGGTACTCGGCCTTGCAGAGGCGCCGGAAGGCGCTGGAGGAGAGCTCCTCCTGCTTCTCCTCCACGTAGTTCCAGAGGTTCAGCAGGGTGAGGAAATCGCTGGTGGGATCGACGAAGCGCGCGTGCTGCTGGTCGGCCTGCGCGCGGCGCTCGAGCGGGCGCTCGCGGACGTCCTGGATCGTGAGGCCCGCGACGATCGCCATCACCTCGCGGCTGACGCCGTGGCGGCGCGACTCGATCACCATGCGCCCGAAGCGCGGATCGATGGGCAGCCGCGCCAGGTCGCGCCCGATGCGCGTGAGCTGCGGCGCGGCCTCCGCCGCCTTCCGCGAGACGCCGCTCGAGTGCGCGTCCGGGGGCGTGTCGCGTACCGGAGCGGCATCTCGCGGAGCGGCAGAAGCGGCCGGAGCGGCAGAAGCGGCCGGAGCGGCGGAGGAGGAGCCGGGGACGCGGAGGGCGCCGAGCTCCGTGAGCAGGTCGAGGCCGTCCTTGATGCCGCGGGAGTCGGGCGGAGTGAGGAACGGGAACGAGGCGATGTCGCCCAGGCCGAGAGAGATCATCTGCAGGATGACCGCGGCCAGGCCCGTGCGCAGGATCTCGGGGTCGGTGTACTCCGGTCGGCGGAGGTAGTCCTCCTCGGAGTAGAGGCGGATCGCGATGCCCGCGCTGGTGCGGCCCGAGCGGCCGGAGCGCTGGTTCGCCGAGGCCTGCGAGACGGCCTCGATCGGCAGGCGCTGCACCTTCGAGCGCGCGCTGTAGCGCGAGATGCGGGCCGTGCCGCCGTCGATCACGTAGCGGATCCCGGGGACGGTGAGGCTCGTCTCCGCCACGTTGGTCGCGAGCACGACGCGACGGCGGACGCCGGGGGTGCGCCCCTTCTCGAAGACGCGGTGCTGATCGGCCGCCGACAGGCGCCCGTAGAGGGGGAGCACCTCGGTGCCCGGCAGGTTCCGGCCCCGGATGGCGTCCTCGGCGTCGCGGATCTCGTTCTCGCCCGACAGGAACACCAGGACGTCGCCCGGATCCTCCCGCGCCAGCTCGGCCAGAGCGTCGGCGATGCCGGTCATCAGATCGCGGCTGCCGCTCGTCGCGTCGGGGACGTCGGTGTCGTCGTCCTCCTCCGGCTCCTCGGCGACCAGCGGGCGGTAGCGGATCTCGACCGGGTAGGTGCGGCCGGAGACCTCGATGATCGGCGCGGGCTCGCCGGCGGCGTCGGCGAAGTGGGCCGCGAAGCTCTGCGGGTCGATCGTCGCCGAGGTGATGATCACCTTCAGGTCGGGGCGCTGCGGCAGCAGGCGGTGCAGGTAGCCCAGGAGGAAGTCGATGTTGAGGCTGCGCTCGTGCGCCTCGTCGATGATGATCGTGTCGTACCGGCTGAGCGTCCGGTCGTGGTTCATCTCGTTGAGCAGGATGCCGTCGGTCATCAGCTTGATCCGCGTCGAGGCGGACGCCTTGTCGGTGAACCGGACCTGGTAGCCGACCAGCCCGCCGACCTCGTCGTCGAGCTCCTCCGCGATGCGCTCGGCGATGGTGCGCGCGGCGATGCGCCGGGGCTGCGTGTGCGCGATGCTCTCGCGGCCGAGCTCCAGGCAGATCTTCGGCAGCTGGGTCGTCTTGCCCGATCCGGTCGCGCCCGCGACGATGACCACCTGGTGGTCGCGGATCGCGGCGGCGATGTCCTCGCGCCGCGCCGACACGGGGAGTTCGGGCGGGTAGCGGATGCTGAGCACGTCTGACATGAGCCCTCCATCCTACGCCGCGTGCGACAATGCCCTGTCTCGTGAAACGTCGCGGGCCACCCTGCCCGGTCGGGCGCTCCGGCGCCGGTCGACCGCGGCGCACGATCCCGTGGAGCACCCCGATGAATCCGCAGTCCCTGCTGGTCGTGCTGAACATCGTGCTGCTGCTCTTCGCGATCCGGGGCGTGCTGTCGAACCCGCGGCTGTCGAAGGTCGCGAAGGTCTCGTGGGTGGCGTTCATCGTGATCGCGCCGTTCCTCGGCAGCCTCGCCTACCTGGCGGTGGGCCGTCGCGGCGGGAGCGGCGGAGGCGGCACGGTCGTGCGCGGCACGGAGCGGCCGACGGGCTGGTTCTTCGAGCGCTGAGCGCACGGGGAGGTCCGGCGGCAGGGGAGACCTCCGGGTGCGCGGGCCCTCCGCTCCGCGGCAACCCCTGACCGGCGGCTCCGCCCGCGTCTAGCGTGGAGCGCATGGCCGATCGTCTGCGCTCCAGTGTCAGCCCCTACCTCCGCTCGCACGCGGACAATCCGGTCGACTGGTTCCCCTGGGGCGAGGAGGCGTTCGCCGAGGCGGTGCGCCGCGACGTCCCGGTGATGGTGTCCATCGGCTACTCCACCTGCCACTGGTGCCACGTGATGGCGCGGGAGTCGTTCTCGGACCCGGTGCTCGCCGCGCGGCTGAACGCGGGCTTCGTCGCGGTCAAGGTCGACCGCGAGGAGCACCCGGACGTCGACACGGCCTACCTGACGGCCGCGAGCGCGTTCACGCGGCAGCTCGGCTGGCCGCTGACGGCCTTCGCCACCCCCGCCGGCGAGACCTTCTTCGCCGGAACCTACTTCCCGCCGCGCGCCGTCGGCGGTGTGCCCGCCTTCTCCGACGTCCTCGACGCGGTCTCGGAGGCGTGGCGGCTGCGGCGCGACGAGGTGCAGGCGACGGCGGGCGGGCTGGCCGCGGCTCTGCGCGAGGCGACCGCGGCGCTGCCCACCGACACCGCGCTCCCCGGCGACGCCGAGCTCGACGGCGCCGTCCGCGCACTCGCGGGCGAGGAGGACCGAGTGCACGGCGGCTTCGGTGGCGCCCCGAAGTTCCCGGTCGCCCCCGTGCTCGGGTTCCTGGCGTCGCGGCCCTCGGGAGCGGCGCTCGCCGAGCGCACGCTGCTCGCGCTGGCCGCGTCCCCGCTCCGCGACCGCGACGGAGGCTTCTTCCGCTACGCGACTCAGGCCGACTGGAGCGATCCGCACTACGAGCGGATGCTCTACGACAACGCGCAGCTGCTCGACGTCGCGGCCGTCCTGCTCGGGCACGACGGCGCCCGGGTGGAGGAGCTGACCGGGATCGCGGAGGGCGTCGCCGCGTTCCTCCTGACCACTCTCGAGCGGCCGGGCGGCGGGTTCGCGTCGGCGCAGGACTCGGAGAGCATCGTCGACGGTCAGCGCTCGGAGGGCGGCTACTACCTCGCCGAGGACCGCTCCCGCCTCGCGCCCCCCGCTCTCGACGGGAAGGTCGTCACCGGCTGGAACGGCCTGGCGATCCGCGCTCTCGCCCGCGCCGGACGCGTGCTCGGACGCGAGGAGTGGATCGACGCCGCCCGGCGTGCGGCGGACGCGGTGCTGCAGCGGCACCTCGTCGACGGCCGCGTCGCGGTGCGCGCCTCCCTCGGCGGTGCCGTCTCCGCGGCCCGCCCGGCCCTGGAGGACCTCGGGATGCTGGCCGGCGGGCTCCTCGAGCTCGCCCTGGCGGAGGGGCGTCCGCGCTGCGCGGTGGCGGCGCGCACCCTCATCGACGGCGCGCTCGACGCGGCCGACGGCCCGCTGCCGTTCGCGCTGCCCGGCGGAGGGGATCCGGCGCTGACCGCGCGCGGCCTGCTGCTCGCGGCCGATCCCTCCGAGGGCGCCTACCCCTCCGGCCTCTCGGCGACGGCGGACGCGGCGCACGAGCTGTACCTGCTCACCGGATCGCAGCGCTACCGGGAGGCGGCCGAGGCGGTCGTCGCGTCGATCGCGCCGGGCGCGGTCCGGCAGCCGATGGGCTTCGGCGCCGTGCTGGGGCTGGCCTCGCGGCTGGCGCGCCCGGTGCGGCAGCTGGTCGTCGTCGGCCCCGGAGCGGCGGAGGCGGTGCAGGGCGCTCGGTCCGCCGGGATCGGTGTGCTGGTCGGCGTGTCCGACGAGGGCGCCCGGGAGTGGGCGGACGCGGGTTTCGAGCTGTTCGAGGGGCGGACCTCGCGGGAGGGGCTGCCGACCGCCTACTCCTGCGAGGCCTTCGTCTGCGCCCTGCCGACGACCCGACTGCCGGAGGAGCTGCTCACGCGGCCGTGACCACCAGCGGCGCCTCGAGGTCGGCGGCCCACTCGTTGAGCGAGCCGTCGTAGACGACCGCCGTGTCGACTCCGAGCACCGCGAGCGCGAGCGCGTCGGCCGTCGCGGCGATCCCTCCGCCGCAGTAGAGGACGATCCGCTCGGCCTGGAGAGCGTCGCCGAACAGCGACCGCAGCCGCTCCGGCGGCAGGAGCGTGTTGTCGGTCCGGTCGACGAGCCGCCCGGCGGGGACGCTCCGCGAGCCCGGCAGGTGTCCGAGGCGGGGGCGGCGCCCCTCCTCCCCGGTGAACTCCTTCGGCGGGACCGCGCACACCAGCGCTCCGGGAGCCTCGCCGCGCACGACGCTCTGGACGCCGGCCTTGTCGATCCAGAGCGGCCGCTCCTCGCGCACGGTGATGCCTCCGCTCGCCGCGGACTCGACGTGCCCCGTCTCGATCGGGCGGTCCTCCCGCCGCCAGGCCGGGAGCCCGCCGTCGAGCACCGCGACCGCGTCGTGCCCGGCCGCGCGCAGCAGGTACCACAGGCGCGAGGCCCACTGGCCGACCGCGGAGTCGTACACGACGACCACTGAGTCGTCGTCGATGCCGAGCGCGGCGGTCGCGGCGGCGAAGCGCTCCGGGTCGAGCCGGGTGAAGGGCAGGGGAGCCGCCGGATCCGACAGCTGCTCGAGCAGGTCGCCGAACACGGCGCCGGGGACATGCCCCTCGAGGAGGTACTGCTCGTCGCCGCTGAGGTAGCCGGGCCGCCCGTCGAAGCCGGGCACGAGCAGCACGCTGGCGTCGACGACGACGAGGTGCTCGCGGCCGAGCTGGTCGGCGAGCCACTGGGTCGAGACGATCGGCCGGGCGAGGTACGGGGCGGAGGAGGTGCTCACCCGCCCCACGGTAGGCGCGACCGCCGACAGGCGCGCCCCCGTGCGTCACGCACGGTCACGGACGCCGCCGGGCGCTCAGCACTCGATGACGTTGACCGCGAGGCCGCCCTCGCTCGTCTCCTTGTACTTCGACGACATGTCGATGCCGGTCTGGCGCATCGTCTCGATGACCGCGTCGAGCGAGACGCGGTGGTCGCCGTCGCCGTGCAGCGCGAGGCGGGCCGCGCTCACGGCGGTGGAGGAGGCGATCGCGTTCCGCTCGATGCAGGGGATCTGCACGAGCCCGCCGACCGGGTCGCAGGTCAGTCCGAGGTGGTGCTCCATCGCGATCTCGGCCGCGTTCTCGACCTGGCGCGGACTGCCGCCGAGCACCGCGCAGAGCGCTCCGGCGGCCATCGCGCAGGCCGAGCCGACCTCGCCCTGGCAGCCCGCCTCCGCACCGGAGATCGAGGCGTTCGTCTTGCAGAGCGAGCCGATCGCGGTGGCGGTGAGGAGGAAGCGGCGCAGCCCCGCGCGGTCGGCGCCCGGGACGAAGCGGAGGTAGTAGTGCCCGACGGCGGGGATGATGCCCGCCGCTCCGTTCGTCGGAGCCGTCACGACGCGCCCGCCCGCGGCGTTCTCCTCGTTGACCGCGAGGGCGAAGGCGTGCAGCCACTCCACGGAGGTCGCGCGGGCGCGGTCGAGCGGGTCCTCCTCGAAGGCCTCGAGCCGCTCGCGCAGCACCGAGGCGCGGCGGCGGACGCCCAGGCCGCCCGGCAGCACGCCGTCGGTCGCCAGGCCGTGCTCGACGCAGGCGGCCATGGCGTCCCAGATCGCGTCGAGGCGGGCGTCGATGTCGACCCCGGGGTGCAGAGCGCGCTCGTTCGCGGCGGCGATCTCGGCGATACCGGAGCGGGTCCGGTCGCAGGTCGCCAGCAGGTCGAGCCCGGAGACGAAGGGGTAGGGGTGCGGGGCCAGGGCCGCCAGCTCGGCGCGCTCGCCCGCGCGACGGATGAAGCCGCCGCCGATCGAGTAGTAGGTCTCCTCCCACACCGGCAGCGCGTCGTCGCCGACCCAGACGCTGAAGGTGAGGGCGTTCGGGTGCTCCGGCAGCCTCGTGCGCGGCTCGAAGACGACGTCGTCGCGCGTCATCGCGAGGCGCTGCTCGCCGGCCAGGAGGATCGTCCCCTCCGCGTCGAGGCGCTGCCAGGCCCCGCGCACCAGCGCCGGGTCGCACGTCTCGGGGTCCAGGCCGGCGAGTCCGGCGACCACCGCGTCGGGGGTGCCGTGGCCGATCCCGGTGGAGCCGAGCGAGCCGTAGAGGGTGCACCCCACCCGGCTCACGCGGCCGAGGAGCCCGGCGTCGCGGATCCGCTCGGCGAGGGCGAGGGCTGCGCGCATCGGTCCGACGGTGTGCGAGCTGGACGGGCCGATCCCCACGCTGAACAGGTCGAGGACGGAGACGTAGGCGCTCATCCGTCGAGCGTACGCCCGTCCGCGGACGGTGGGAGGGCGGGCACCTTCCCGGATGCCCGCCCTTCTCCGGGTGCCGTGCGGGTCACTGTTCGCCGTGCACGACATCGCTGTGGCCGGGCCCACTCGGGCCGAGCGTGAGCGTCGCGCCGTCCCCCACCGCGAGATGCCACTTCGGTACGCGACACGCCGCGGGAGGCGCGCACAAGTGGCATCTCGCGGAGAGGAGAGGAGAGGAGAGGAGAGGAGCGGAGCGAGTCAGCGCAGTGTCTTGCGCGCCGAGATCTGGCCGGTGTCGAAGCCGAGCAGGTGCAGGCCGCCGTGGAAGCGGGCGTGCTCGACCTTGATGCAGCGGTCCATCACGACGGTCAGGCCCTTCGACTCGCCGTACTCGGCCGCCTCCTGGTTCCAGATCCCCAGCTGCACCCAGACCGTGGGCGCGCCGATGGCGAGGACGTCGTCGATCACGGCGGGGATGTCGCTCGCCTTGCGGAACACGTCGACGATGTCGGGCACGACCGGGAGCTCGGCGAGGCTGCGGTACACCGGCTGCCCGAGGACCTCGGTGGCGTTCGGGTTCACGAAGTAGAGCTCGTAGTCGCTCGACTGCTGCAGGTAGGTGGCGACGAAGTAGGAGGAGCGGGCCGGATTCGGCGAGGCGCCGACGATCGCCACGGTCTTCGCGCGGCGGAGGATGTCGAGTCGCTTGCGGGCGTCGGGCCCGACCCAGGTGCGCTGCGAGCGCAGCATCTTCGCCAGCGGCGAGTTCGCCGGGACGGAGCAGCTGAGCCCGTTGGACAGCTGGACGACCGTGTCGGTGTCGGTGGTGCTCATGCTCAGACCTCCACGGCCGGGGTGTGCAGGGTGGTGGTCGTGTCCTCGGGCAGCTGGGTCGGGGCATCGGGGGTGCCGTGCGCCTCGACCGCGCGGGCGAGCGCCTGGTCGAGGTCGTAGATGATGTCGTCCGCGTCCTCGATGCCGACGGAGAGCCGGACGAGGCCGGGGAGGACGCCCGCGTGCAGGAGCTGCTCCTCGGTGAGCTGGGCGTGGGTGGTCGACGCGGGGTGGATCACCAGTGTCTTCGCGTCGCCGATGTTGGCGAGGTGGCTGGCGAGGTCGACCGACTCGATGAAGGTCTGGCCGACGGCGCGGCCGCCCTTCACCACGAAGCTGAAGACCGAGCCCGGTCCCTTCGGCAGGTACTTCTGCGCGCGGTCGTGGTGCGGGTGCGCAGGGAGCCCGGCCCAGTAGACCGCCTCGATCCGGGGGTCGGCGTCGAGCCACTCGGCCACGCGGCGCGCGTTGTCGACGTGCGCCTGGATCCGGTACGGCAGCGTCTCGACGCCCTGGGCGAGCAGGAACGCGGAGTGCGGAGCGAGGACCGGCCCGATGTCGCGCAGCTGCTCCGCGCGCAGGCGCGTGAGGAAGCCGTACTCCCCGAAGTTGCCGTCCCACGACAGGTCCCCGTAGGAGGCGACCGGGTCGTGCAGCAGCGGGAACTTCTCGCGCGAGTAGTGGAAGCGCCCCGACTCGACGACGACGCCGCCGAGCGTGGTGCCGTGCCCGCCGAGGAACTTGGTGGCCGAGTGGATGACGATGTCGGCCCCCCACTCGATCGGGCGGACGAGGTAGGGCGTGGCGACGGTGGAGTCGATGATCAGCGGGATGCCGGCGGCGTGGGCGACCGCGGCGAGGCCCTCGATGTCGGCGATCTCGCCGGAGGGGTTCGCGATCGTCTCGGCGTAGAGCACCCTGGTCTTCTCGGTGATCGCCGCCGCGTAGTCGGCCGGGTCGCTCGAGCGGACGAAGGTGGTGTCCACTCCGAAGCGGCGGAGCGTGACGTCGAGCTGGGTGATCGATCCGCCGTAGAGGTTGGCGGAGGACACCACGTGGTCGCCCGCGCCGACGAGCGCCGCGAAGGTGATGAACTGCGCTGAGAGCCCGGAGGCCGTGGCGACGGCGCCGAGGCCGCCCTCGAGGCTCGCGACGCGCTCCTCGAAGGAGGCGACCGTGGGATTCGACAGGCGCGAGTAGACGTTGCCGTACTTCTGCAGCGCGAAGCGGGCGGCGGCGTCGGAGGTGTCGTCGAAGACGAAGGCGCTGGTCTGGTAGATCGGCAGAGCGCGGGCGCCCGTCACCGCGTCGGGGATGTTGCCCGCGTGGATCGCACGCGTCTTGAAGCCGTACTCACGATCTGCCATGCGATCGACGCTAGCGGGAGCCGCCGACACCGCCGCACCGGAGCGACGTATCGCGTAACAGTGGGGCCGCTCAGAGCGCCAGGTGGACGGCGGCCAGCCCCATCGCCGCGATCGCCGCCCAGGACACCAGGGCGACGAGCAGCGCGCGCCACCCCGTCGTCACGAGCGCGCGCACCCGGACGGCGCTGCCGAGAGCGAAGAGCGCCGCGGCGAGGACCCAGGTCTGCGCGGTGTCCGCGGCGGCGAGCAGACCCTCCGGAAGGGGGAGGAGGGTGCGCAGCAGCACCGCGGCGAGGAACCCGATCACGAACAGCGGCACGATCTCGGGCCGCGTCCCGCCCTGCTCGCCGCTGCGCCTGGTGACCGCGGCCGCCACCGCCACCATCGGCGCCAGCATCACCACGCGGGTCAGCTTCACCACGACAGCGACGGCCAGCGCCGACGCTCCTGCCACCTGGGCCGTCGCCACGACCTGGCCCACGTCGTGGACCGAGGCGCCGACCCAGTGCCCGAACTGCAGGTCGGTGAGCCCGAGCGGCTGCTGCAGGGCGGGGAGCACCGCGATCGCGAGCGTGCCGCAGAGCGTCACCAGCGCGACCGGCGTCGCCTGCTCCTGCTCCTTCGCCCGGGTCGCACCCGCCATCGCGCCGATCGCCGAGGCGCCGCAGATCGAGAATCCCGCCGCGAGCAGCAGCGGCTCCTGTCCGGGCAGCCGGAGCGCCCGGCCCAGCGCCCAGGTCAGGCCGAAGGTGGCCAGGACGATCCCGACGACGACCAGGATCGAGCCCCAGCCCAGCGCCGCGATGTCGATCAGCGAGAGCTTC
Source organism: Rathayibacter sp. AY2B3 (assembly GCF_002931755.1). NCBI lineage: Bacteria > Bacillati > Actinomycetota > Actinomycetes > Micrococcales > Microbacteriaceae > Rathayibacter > Rathayibacter sp. AY2B3. Next base: position 17,203 of record NZ_PSUG01000043.1, read on the forward strand.
AGCCCGAGCAGGACGATCCCGGTCCGCATCAGCGAGCGGGACGAGAACTTCAGGCCCGGCGCCAGCGCCCCGCTCAGCAGGGGGCGCGCCGTCGGCAGCTGCGCCACGAGGATCCCGAGCGCGACCGCCGCGGTCAGCATCGGCACCGCCGGAACCGCCGCGTGAAGGAGGGCCGCGAGCACCGCCGCGACCGCGCAGGCCGCGACTCCCGGGCCCAGCCGCCGGATCAGACCCATGAGGGCAGCCACATGTGAGCCTGCCAGAAGCTGAAGGAGGTCTGCGCGCCGATCCAGAGCGGCAGGAAGTAGGCCGTCAGCGCCGCCGCGGCCACCGCGAAGACGAGCACCACGAGGACGCCGCGGGTGCGCCGCCTCCGCTCGTCGCCCGGACTCCCGATCACGATCCCCGCCGTCAGCGCCAGCGCCAGCATCATGTAGGGCTCGAAGACGACGCAGTAGAACTGGAACACCGTGCGGTCCAGGTAGAGCAGCCACGGCAGGTAGCCCGCGACGATCCCCATCAGCACGAAGCCGGCGCGCCACTCCCGGTACCGAGCGAGCCGGTAGAGGAGGTAGACCAGCGCCAGGACCCCGGCGTACCAGATGAGCGGATTGGCGACGGAGGTGATCGCCTCGTCGCAGCGCGCGGCGGTGCAGCCGTCGACGCCCGTGGCCTGGTCGACGAAGTACATGCTCGTCGGCCGGAGCATCAGCAGCCACGTCAGCGGGTTCGCCTCGTAGGGGTGCGAGGCCCGCAGGTTGATCGAGTAGTCGTACATCTGCACGTGGTAGTGCCAGAGGCTCTGAGCCCAGTCCGGCACCCAGGCCAGAGCACCGGTCCAGGCGTTGCCGGGAGCCTCGGTGGCCCACTGCCGGGCCCATCCGCCGGAGGTGCGCAGCCAGCCCGTCCAGGTGACGAGGTAGGCGACCAGCGCGATCGGCACGACCAGGAGGAAGGTGACCGGTCCCTGCTTGAGGATCGCGCCGCTGCCCCAGAACGGCACGCCGGCGCGGCGCCGCATCAGAGCGTCGACGACGACCGCGTACACGCCGTAGGCCGCGAGGAAGTAGACGCCCGTCCACTTCACGCCCGCGGCGAGTCCGAAGAGCACGCCGGCCGCCAGCAGCCACGGCCGCCACCACAGGACCGGACCCCAGCTCGGCAGCGCCCCCGCCGCCACCTTCCGCGCCAGCTGCAGCTCGGCCCAGCGCCGGTCGAGCAGCACCGCCGCGACGCCGCACAGTGCGACGAACATCAGGATCCCGTCCAGGAGCGAGACCCGCGACATCACGATCGCGTGGCCGTCGAGCGCGAGCATCAGGCCCGCGAAGGAGGAGAGGAGGGTCGAGCGGAACAGGAGGCGGCCGATCACGATCACCAGCGCGACGGCGAGGATCCCCACGACGGCGGTCGAGACGCGCCAGCCGACGCTGTCGTCGGCGCCGAACACGCCCATGCCCAGCCCGATGATCCACTTGCCCAGCGGCGGATGGACCACGAAGGACGGCGCCCCCGTGAACGTGTCCACGTCGCCCGCCGCGAAGCCCGGGTCCGGGTTCTCCGGCCAGGCGCCCTCGAAGCCGAGGTTCCAGAGGGTCCAGGCGTCCTTGACGTAGAAGGTCTCGTCGAACACCAGCGAGCGCGGGTGGCCGAGGTTCCACAGCCGCAGGACCGCGGCCAGGGCGACCACCAGCAGCGGCAGTCCGAGCTCGTACAGCCGGCGGCGCGCGGGGGAGGCGACGAGCCGGGTGTGCAGGTCGTCGAACCAGGAGCCGCGCGGCACGTCCGGGAGGGGGGTGCGCTCGCGCGGGGCGGACGCCTCGGCGGACTCCACCGGGACCGAGCGCGCCGATCCGGCCGCGTCCAGGAGCAGGTCGTCGAAGTCGCGCTGCGGTCGGTCCGTCACCCGGCCATGCTAACGGGGCGCCTCCTCCCGGGACGGCGGCGATCCGCGGCGGGAGGCCCCGGACCCGGCCTGGGAGACTGGCGGCATGATCATCCTCGCCGGCACTCCCATCGGAAACCTCGGCGACGCCTCCCGCCGGCTCGTGGAGGCGCTGGGCTCCGCCCGCCACGTCGCCGCCGAGGACACGCGCGTGACCATCCAGCTGATGCGCGCCCTGGGCGTGGAGAACCGGCCCGCCCTCTACGCCCTGCACGACCACAACGAGCGCGAGCGCGCCGCCGAGCTGGTGGAGCTGGCCCGCGAGGAGGACCTGCTCGTGCTGAGCGACGCGGGCATGCCCACGGTCTCGGACCCGGGCTACCACCTGGTCGAGGCTGCGGTGGCGGCGGGAGTCGCGGTCACCGCGCTGCCCGGTCCCTCGGCGGTGCTGATGGCGCTCGCCGTGTCCGGGCTCCCGACGGACCGCTTCAGCTTCGAGGGGTTCCTGCCCCGCCGGCACGGAGAGCGGGTCTCGACCTTCCGGGCGCTCGCCGACGAGCGGCGCACCATGGTCTTCTTCGAGTCCCCGCACCGGATCGGCGACGCGCTCGCCGACCTGGTCGAGGCGATGGGCCCGGAGCGGCGCGCGGTCGTCTGCCGCGAGCTCACCAAGATGTTCGAGGAGGTCCGGCGCGGCACGGCGGCCGAGCTGGCCGAGTGGGCGGCCGACGGCCTGCGCGGCGAGATCTGCCTGGTCGTCGAGGGTGCCCCCGCGCGGGAGGCGTCCCTCGAGGACGCGCTGGCCGACGTGCTGGCCCGCGTCGAGGCCGGATCGCGGCTGAAGGAGGCGTCGGCCGAGGTCGCCGAGATCACCGGGCTCTCGCGTCGGGCGCTCTACGAGGCGGCGCTCGCCTCCCGCCGCGGCTGAGAGCTCCCTCCCCAGCGGCGGCGGCTTGCCCGTCGTCCACAGCCCCCGTCACGCGCCGGGAGCGGTGCCGCGCGGTGAATAGGATGGTCGCCATGTCCGACGGCGCCTCCTTCTACCTCACGACCCCCATCTTCTACGTGAACGACGTCCCGCACATCGGGCACGCGTACACCGAGGTCGCCGCCGACGTGCTCACCCGCTGGCACCGCCAGGCGGGCGACGACACCTGGCTGCTGACCGGCACCGACGAGCACGGCCAGAAGATCCTCCGCACCGCCACCGCCAACGGCACCACCCCCCAGGAGTGGGCCGACCGCCTCGTGAGGACCGCCTGGCAGCCGCTGCTCGAGACCATCGACATCGCCAACGACGACTTCATCCGCACCACGGACGCGCGGCACGAGGTCAACGTGCAGAAGTTCCTGCAGAAGCTGTACGACGAGGACGCGATCTACACCGGCGAGTACGAGGGCTACTACTGCGTGGGCTGCGAGGAGTACAAGCAGCTGTCCGACCTCGAGGAGGGCACCGGCGACTACGCCGGCCAGTACGTCTGCAAGATCCACTCGAAGCCGGTCGAGCTGCTGAAGGAGAAGAACTACTTCTTCAAGATGAGCGAGTACACCGAGCGGCTGCTCGCGCTCTACGAGGAGCGTCCCGACTTCGTCCAGCCCGAGTCGGCGCGCAACGAGGTCGTGAGCTTCGTCCGCCAGGGCCTGGCCGACCTGTCGATCTCCCGCTCCAGCTTCGACTGGGGAGTGAAGGTCCCGTGGGACGACTCGCACGTCGTCTACGTCTGGTTCGACGCGCTGCTCAACTACATCACCGCGGTCGGCTACGGCCAGGACGAGGCGGAGTTCGAGCGCCGCTGGCCCGCGACCCACATCGTCGGCAAGGACATCCTGCGGTTCCACGCGGTGATCTGGCCCGCCATGCTCATGGCCGCGGGCCTCGAGGTGCCCAAGCAGGTGTTCGGCCACGGCTGGCTGCTGGTCGGCGGCGAGAAGATGTCGAAGTCGAAGCTCACCGGCATCGCGCCCGAGCAGATCACGGACACCTTCGGCTCCGACGCCTTCCGCTACTACTTCCTCCGGGCCATCACCTTCGGCCAGGACGGCTCGTTCTCGTGGGAGGACCTGTCGGCGCGCTACCAGTCCGAGCTGGCGAACGGCTTCGGCAACCTCGCCTCGCGGGTCGTCGCGATGCTGCACCGCTACTACGACGGCGTCGTGCCCGCGCCCGGAGAGCTCACCGAGGCGGAGGAGCGCGTGCAGCGCACCGTCGCCGAGGCGGCCGCGTCGGCCGACCGGTCGATCGACGCGCTCGCGATCCACGACGCGATCACCGCCGTGTGGAGCATCGTCGAGGAGCTCAACGGCTACATCACCGAGCAGGAGCCGTGGGCACTGGCCAAGCGCGAGGAGCGGGAGCGCCTCGGCACGGTGCTCTACACGGCGACGGAGGGGCTCCGGGCCCTGGCCGTGCTGCTCTCGCCGGTCGTCCCGCGCGCGACGGCGTCCCTCTGGGAGGCGCTCGGCGTGACGGAGTCGCTGGGCGACCTGACCGCGCAGCCGATCCGCGAGGCGGGCCGGTGGGGAGTCCTCCCCGTCGGCACGACCGTCGGCACCCTCGTGGCGCTCTTCCCGCGCATCGAGGCTCCCGCGTCCTGACGGCCGCGCGTCGACCGGTGGACGGAGCAGCCGAGCGGCGCGGAGTCGCCGGCGGAGGACCCGCAGGAGAGTGCACGATGACCGCGATCCGAACTCGAGGCGCCGGGTGCGAGCGGCCCTCCGCTCCGTGGACGGCGGGGCGCTGATGACGCGCGAGGTCCTCGACGCTCTCGAGCAGGCGGCCGAGCTCACCCGGCGCCACGTCGGGCACCCCGAGCGCGCCGCCGCGCTCGCCCTGCGCCTGCACCGGGTGACCGCTCCGACCGAGCTCGTCTACACCCGGTTCCCGCCGACCCTCAGCCTGGTGCTGGCCGGCCGCAAGCGCTCGGTGGTCGGCGACTCCGACGAGCGGTGGGGCGCCGGCCGCTTCCTGATCACCCCCGTCGACCTGCCGGTGGTCGCGGCCGTCGTGGAGACCGGCGACCGCGGCGACTTCCTGTCGGCCAACTGGCATCTCGACCCGCTCGTGGTGGCCGAGATCGCGGCGCTCGCCCCCCGGACGGCCCCGCGGGCTCCCGCCCCGCGGATCGGCACGGTCACGGAGGAGATGGCCGACTCGCTGCGCCGACTCTTCCGCCTGCTCGACGCCCCCGCCGACATCCCGGTGCTGGCCCCCGCGATCACGCGCGAGCTCGTGCTGCGGCTGCTGCAGACGGACCAGGCGCCCCGGCTGCTGGCCGCGTCCAGCACCGTCCGCTCGGAGGCCGTCTCCCGCGCGGTCGAAGCGATGAGCGTGTCGCTCTCGCGTGGATGGACCCTCGGCGCGCTCGCCGCGGAGGCGGGCACCAGCGTGCCCACACTCACCCGCCGCTTCCGCGAGCTGACCGGGATGTCGCCGCTGGGCTACCTGCGGCGGCTCCGCCTCGGGGAGGCCAGGAGGCTGCTCCTGGTCCGGGGCGACACCGCCGCGCAGGCCGCGGCCGCGGTCGGCTACGCGAGCGCGTCGCACTTCGGGCGCGACTACCGCCGCGCCTACGAGACGACCCCGGCGGCCGACGCTGCGCTCCACCCCGGGCCGCTCGTCCAGATCCACTGAGCGGCGGGCGCTGTCGCGGGGACTCCGAGCGGCGCGTGCCGCGGCGTCAGACGCGGGCGCCGACGATGCCTCCGTCGACGTCGAGCGTCGTGCCGTGGACGTACGAGGCCTCGTCCGAGACGAGCCAGCGCACGGCCAGGGCGATCTCGTCCGGACGTCCGGGCCGGCCTGCGGGGGCGGTCGCGGTCATCTGCTCCAGGATCGCCGCGGCGTGCTCGTTGCCGGGCGTGAGGGTCGCGCCGGGCGCGACGGCGACCACGCGCACGCCGCTCGGGCCGTACTCGGCCGCCCACGCCCGCGTGAGGTGCTCCAGCGCCGCCTTGGTCGCGGGGTAGAGCGCGGTCCCGGGCGTGCCCACCCGTCCCATCCACGAGGTGATGTTGACGACGACTCCGCTCCCGCGCTCGGCCATGGCCGGGGCGATCGCCGCGACGAGCTGGTGCGGCACGCGGATGTTCGTGGTGAGGAGGGACTCGACGTCGGCGTCGCTGAGGTCGGCGGTCGGCCCCACCGGGAACACTCCGGCGTTGTTGACGAGGACGTCGATCCGCCCGTCGAGGAGGGTCAGCGCCCGGGCGGCGACGGCGCGGGTCTCCTCCGGCGTGCCCGCGAGGTCGGCGACGAGCGCGGAGGCGGTGCCCCCGTCGGATCGGATGCCGCGGACGACGGACCCGGTCCGCTCGGGGTCGCGTCCGTGCACGAGGACGTGAGCGCCGGCTCCGGCGAGCCGGCGGGCGATGGCCGCGCCGATCCCGCTCGAGGATCCGGTGACGAGGGCGTGGCGCCCGGCGAGGGAGCCGGGTGCGGAGTGGGCGAGGAGCTCGGTGTCTGTCATGCCTCCAGCTTTCCGGCGGCGCGGGAGGCGGGCTGTCCCGATCCGATCGGGTGCTGACCCGATCCGCTCAGGGCGCCTCAGCGGCCGCCTCTCGGTCCTCGTCCGCCCGGGACTCCGGCCCCCGCGAGCCCTCCCGGTAGCCTGGAGCCCATGACCGACAGCCAGCACGTCCGCTCCCGCGAGGCCTCGTCCGGCCGCGACCTGACGTACCCGCCGCTGCCCGAGGCGCTCGTCGTCCCCGTCTACGACAACCACACGCACCTCGAGATCGCCGACGGCCTCGAACCGCTCGACCACCGCGAGCAGCTCGACCGGGCCTCCACGGTCGGCGTCCGCGGCGTCGTCCAGGTCGGCACCGACGTCGAGACGAGCCGCTGGTCGGCCGAGCAGGCGGCGAGCGAGCCGCGCATGCTGGCCGCCGTCGCGATCCACCCCAACGAGGCCCCCGAACTGGAGCAGCGCGGCGAGCTCGACGCCGCCCTCGCCGTCATCGCCGAGCTGGCCGAGCAGCCGCGGGTGCGCGCCATCGGCGAGACCGGGCTCGACTTCTTCCGCACCGGCGAGAGCGGCCGCGCCGCGCAGTTCCGCTCCTTCGAGGAGCACATCCGCATCGCGAAGGAGCACGACCTCGCGCTGCAGATCCACGACCGCGACGCGCACCGCGAGGTCATCGACACCCTGCGCCGCGTCGGCGCCCCCGAGCGCACCGTCTTCCACTGCTTCTCCGGCGACGCCGAGATGGCGCGGATGTGCACGGACGAGGGCTGGTACCTCTCCTTCGCCGGCACCGTGACGTTCAAGAACGCCGAGCCGCTGCGGGAGGCGCTCGTCGCGACCCCGCGGCACCTCATCCTGGTCGAGACCGACGCGCCGTACCTCACTCCGTCGCCCTTCCGTGGCCGCCCGAACGCGCCCTACCTCCTCCCGCACACCCTGCGCTCGATGGCCGCGACCCTCGAGACCGACGTCGGCCACCTGGCCGCGACGATCGCCTCCAACACGGAGGCCGTGTACGGCGAGTGGGGTGGCGAGGTCGGCTCCGAGCCGACGGAGCCGGTCGGACCCCTCGCATGAGCGGCCGCCACGCCGCGGAGCCGACGGCCGCCGCGATCCCGCGCCTGCTGGGCCCGGCCGAGATCCGCGACCTCGCCGGCCTGCTCGACGTCACGCCGACCAAGAAGCTCGGCCAGAACTTCGTGCACGACGCCAACACGGTCCGCCGCATCGTCAAGCTCGCTCGGGTGCGCCCGGGGGAGACCGTCGTCGAGATCGGCCCCGGCCTCGGATCGCTGACCCTCGGTCTGCTCGAGGCGGGCGCGCAGGTCGTGGCGGTCGAGATCGACGGGCGCCTCGCCGAGCAGCTGCCGCGCACCGTCGAGCTGATGGCGCCGGGCTCCGATCTCGCGGTCGTGCACGCCGACGCGATGAAGGTGCTCGACCTGCCGGGGGAGCCGGTCCGGCTCGTCGCGAACCTCCCGTACAACATCTCGGTGCCCGTTCTCCTGCACTTCCTCGAGCACTTCGCCAGCATCCGGTCCGGAGTGGTCATGGTGCAGTCCGAGGTCGGGCACCGGCTCGCCGCCGGCCCCGGATCCAAGGTCTACGGCGGCCCGAGCGTCAAGGCGGCGTGGTTCGGCTCCTGGACGACCGGCGGCGCGGTCTCGCGTCAGATCTTCTGGCCGGTGCCGAACGTCGACAGCGTGCTCGTCGCGTTCGACCGCGGCGAGGAGCCCGGCGACGAGACCCTGCGCCGCGCCGTCTTCGCGGTCGTCGACGCGGCGTTCGCCCAGCGGAGGAAGATGCTCCGCCAGTCGCTCGCGCCCCTCTTCGGCGACAGCGCCGCGGCGATCGTCGCGCTCGAGCGGGCCGGCGTCCCGCAGACCGCGCGCGGCGAGGAGCTGGACGTCGCCGCCTTCGTCCGCCTGGGCCGCGAGCTCGATCCGGCGCGGGTGCCCGTGCGCGGCGCGGCGGTACCCGACGGGTCGCCGGCGGAGACCGACGGGGACGACGCGGACGGCGACGGGGAGCCCGCCCCGGGTGCGGACGAGGGCGCCTCCGCCACCCTGTAGCGTGGAAGCATGGCCCACCGCGCGATGTCGAACCGGGTCCACGCGCGGGCGCCCGGCAAGATCAACGTGTTCCTCAAGGTCGGCGCCGTGCGCGACGACGGGTACCACGAGCTGGCCACCGCGTTCCAGTCGCTCTCGCTCTACGAGGACGTGTTCGCGGAGGAGGCGGCCGACTTCTCGGTCTCCTTCTCGGGCTCGATCGACACCTCCCGCCTGGCCGTCGACGGCTCGAACCTCGCGATCAAGGCGGCGCGGGCGCTCGCCCGGGCGACCGGCTACCGCGGCGGCGTGCACCTCGAGATCGAGAAGAACGTCCCCATCGCCGGCGGCATGGGCGGCGGCTCGGCCGACGCGGCCGCGACCCTCCTCGCCTGCGATGCACTCTGGGGCACGGCCTGCACGAGGGAGCAGCTGCTCGGCATCGCCGCGAGCCTGGGCGCCGACGTCCCCTTCTCCTTCACCGGCGGCACCGCGATCGGAGTCGGCCGCGGCGACGAGTTGAGCCCGGCGCTCGCCAAGGGCCGCTTCGAGTGGGTGCTGGTCCTCTCGGAGGAGGGCCTGTCGACCCCCGAGGTCTACAGCGAGCTCGACCGGCACCGCGAGCGCCACCTGCACGACTTCCGCCCGATCTCGGCGACCCCCGCCATCGATCCGAACGTTCTGCAGGCCCTCCGCGCCGGCGACGCCGCGATGCTCGCCGACGCGATGCACAACGACCTCCAGGCGCCGGCGCTGCACCTCCAGCCCGGACTCGCCCGCATCCTCGAGCTCGGCGAGGGCCGCGGAGCGCTCGGCGGCCTCGTCTCGGGGTCCGGTCCGACCGTGGCGTTCCTCGCTCCGGACGCCGATGCGGCGGCCGATCTGCAGCGCGAGCTGAGCTCCGCGCGGCTGAGCGCCGTGCGGGTGTCCGGCCCGGTCCACGGGGCGCGCCTGCTCTCGACCTAGTCGCGGAGGCGGTGCCTCCCGACCGGGTCGAGCGAGCCTCGCGCCCGGCCGCTCGGCGCGCTCCACAGACGGTCCGCAGAGAAGTTCCGACCTCGTGGCTTAGAGTGCCGCTCATGTCCCGCCGTGCCACCCTCTTCGCGATCCTCTCCGGGATCGTGGCCGCCGTCGTCGCCCTCGCGGCCGCCGAGGTCGTCGCGGTCTTCACCGGAGCCGGCGGAAGTCCGCTGGTCGCGGTCGGCGGCTTCGTCATCGACATCGTGCCCCCGGGCGTCAAGGACACGGTGATCGCGCTCTTCGGCACCGGCGACAAGCTGGTGCTCCTGGTCTCGATCGGCCTCGCGATCGCCCTGCTGGCCGTCGGCGCGGGAGTCCTCGAGTACCGCCGTCCGCCGTTCGGCGTGCTGCTGCTGGCCGTCGTCGCGGGCGCCGGTGCGCTCGCCGCCGTCAGCCGCGAGGGCGCCTCCGGGATCGACGCCGCGCCGAGCGTCGTGGGCATGGTGGCCGGCGCCGCCGTGCTCCGCTCGGCCTCCGTCCGCCTCCGCGGCTGGCAGGAGGAGCGCGAGAGCGACTCCCCGGACCGCCGGTCGTTCCTCCGCCTGGTCGGGATCGCCGGTGTCGCCGCGGTCGCCGCCGGCATCGGCGCCCGCTTCCTCACCTCCGCCTCCGCCGCCGTCACCGCCGTGCGCGAGGCCGTGTCCCTGCCGGCTCCCGCCTCGGCCGCCGCGCCGGTCCCGGCCGGCGCCGTGCTCGACGACATCGAGGGCATCAGCTCCTACGTCACCCCCAACGCCTCCTTCTACCGGATCGACACCGCGCTCTCGGTGCCCTCGGTCGAGCCAGCCGACTGGTCGCTGAAGATCACCGGCATGGTGGAGGAGGAGATCGAGATCACCTGGGACGAGCTGCTCGCGCTGCCGCTCGAGGAGCACCGGGTCACTCTCTCCTGCGTGTCCAACGAGGTCGGCGGCGACCTGATCGGCACCGCGCTCTGGCTGGGCTACCCGATCCGCGAGCTGCTGGCCCGGGCCCGCCCGACCGCCGGCGCCGACATGGTGCTCTCGCGGAGCATCGACGGCTTCACCGCCTCCAGCCCGCTCGACGTGCTGCAGGACGAGGACCGCGCGAGCCTGCTCGCCGTCGGGATGAACGGCGAGCCTCTCCCGGTCGAGCACGGCTTCCCGGTCCGGATGGTCGTCCCCGGCCTCTACGGCTACGTCTCGGCGACGAAGTGGGTCGTCGAGCTGAAGGTCACGACCTTCGCGGAGGACCTGGCGTACTGGTCGACGCGCGGCTGGACCGAGCGCGGGCCGATCAAGATCGAGTCGCGGATCGACGTGCCGCGCCAGGGCCAGCCCGTCGAGGCGGGGACGGTCGCCGTGGCAGGAGTCGCCTGGGCGCCGCACACCGGCATCGCGAAGGTGGAGGTGCAGATCGACGGCGGCGCCTGGCAGGAGGCGCGCCTCGCCGAGCAGGTCACCGCGGACACCTGGATCCAGTGGGTCCTCGAGTGGGACGCGACGGTCGGCGACCACGTCGTGACCGTGCGCGCGACCGACGCGGACGGCACGGTGCAGACCACGGTCGAGCGACCGCCCGCCCCCGACGGCGCGACGGGTCTGCACCGCCGCTCGGTCTCCGTCTCGGAGCCGGCACCCGCGGGCTGAGGTCCGGGGGCCGCCACCCGGCAGTGCTGCGACAGCCCCGCGGCGGACCGCTCAGGCGGCACCGCCTAGGCTGGATCCCTATGGCACATCTGCTGGGCGCCGAGGCGCTGCGACTCGAGTACCCCACACGCGTGATCTTCGACGACGTCTCCCTGGGGATCGAGGAGGGCGACCGCATCGGGATCGTCGGACGCAACGGCGACGGCAAGTCGACCCTCCTGCGCCTGCTCGCGCAGCGCATCGAGCCCGACAGCGGCCGCGTCACGCACCGCCGCGGCGTCACGCTCGGGATGCTCGACCAGGCCGACACGGTCGACGAGGACCTCACCGTCGCCCAGGCCGTCGTCGGCGGGCTCCAGGAGCACGAGTGGGCCGGAGACGCGCGCACCCGCGACGTGATCGCCGGCCTGCTGCGCGACGTCCCCTGGGACGGCGTGGTCGGCTCCCTCTCGGGCGGCCAGCGCCGCCGGGTCGCCCTCGCGAAGCTGCTCGTCGGAGACTGGGACGTCGTCTTCCTCGACGAGCCCACCAACCACCTCGACGTCGAGGGCATCGCCTGGCTCGCCGAGCACCTCAAGCGCCGCTGGGCGGCGTCGTCGGGCGGGCTCGCGGTCGTCACCCACGACCGGTGGTTCCTCGACGAGATCTGCACCGCCACCTGGGAGGTGCACGACCGCCTCGTCGAGCCCTTCGAGGGCGGGTACGCGGCGTACATCCTGCAGCGCGTGGAGCGCGACCGGATGGCCTCGACGATGGAGGCGAAGCGCCAGAACCTGATGAAGAAGGAGCTGGCGTGGCTCCGGCGCGGCGCCCCCGCCCGCACGGCCAAGCCCAAGTTCCGGATCGACGCCGCGAACCAGCTGATCGAGGACGAGCCCCCGGTGCGCGACTCGGTCTCGCTCTCGCAGCTCGCCGTCTCGCGCCTGGGCAAGGACGTCGTCGATCTGCTCGACGTCACCGTCCGCTACGGCGAGCGGACCGTCCTCAACCGCATCGAGTGGCGGATCGCGCCGGGCGAGCGCACCGGCATCCTCGGCGTGAACGGGGCCGGCAAGTCGACCCTCCTCGGCCTGGTCGCGGGCAGCGTGGAGCCGACGAGCGGCCGGGTGAAGCGCGGCACCACCGTGCGCGTCGCGATCCTCGACCAGCAGCTGCGCGAGCTGACCGGTGTCCAGCACCAGCCCGTCCGCGAGATCATCGCGGAGCAGCGCACCAGCTACTCCATCGGCGGCAAGGAGATGACTCCGGGTCAGCTGCTCGAGCGCCTCGGCTTCTCGAGCGCGCAGCTGTCGACGCCGGTGAAGGACCTCTCGGGCGGTCAGCGCCGGAGGCTCCAGCTCCTGCTCATCCTGCTCAGCGAGCCCAACGTGCTGATCCTCGACGAGCCGACCAACGACCTCGACACCGACATGCTCGCCGCGATCGAGGACCTGCTCGACTCCTGGCCGGGAACCCTCCTCGTCGTCTCGCACGACCGGTACCTGCTCGAGCGCGTCACCGACCAGCAGTACGCCGTGATGGACGGCGCGTTCCGCCACCTGCCCGGCGGCGTCGAGCAGTACCTCGACCTGCGCCTCGCGCTCGAGAAGGGCGCGCCCGCGACCGCGTCCTCGGGCTCCTCCTCCGCCGCGCCTGCGTCGAGCGGACTCGCGGGGGCCGAGCGCCGCACCGCCGAGAAGGAGGTGTCGGCGATCGACCGTCGCCTGCACAAGCTCACCCAGCTGACGAAGACCGTCCACGAGAAGATGGCGACGCACGACCAGGACGACTACGACGGCATCCTGGCGCTGAACGCCTCGCTCCGCGCCTACGAGGACGAGGCGGCAGAGCTCGAGATGCGCTGGCTGGAGCTCTCGGAGCAGCTCGAGGGCTGACGCGGCTCTCCTCCGCCGCTCCCGCCACTGCCCCGGGCGCCCGGTCGTCGCCGGGCGGGCGGGCTCGCGGCGCCCGGCTCAGCCGAAGTCGAGGGAGAGCTTGCGGAGGAGCTGCGCCAGCCGCTCCTGCTGCGCGTGGGTGAGCGCGCCGAGCAGCTCCTGCTCCGCGTCGACCAGGCGGGTGATCGCCGCGTCGACCCGGGCGAGCCCCGACGGGGTCATCTGGACCAGCACGCCGCGCCCGTCGTTCGGGTCGTCGAGGCGCTCGACCAGGTCGCGCTCGACCAGCCGGTCGATGCGGTTGGTCATGGTGCCGCTGGTGACCATGGTCGCCTGGAGGAGCTGCTTGGGGCTCATCCGGTAGGGCGCGCCCGCGCGCCGCAGGGCCGAGAGCACGTCGAACTCCCACGTCTCGAGCTCCGACCGGCCGAAGGCGCTCCCGCGCGCGCGCTCAAGCTGCTTGGCCAGCCGGCGCATCCGCGAGAAGACCTGGAGCGGCGTGAAGTCGAGATCGGGCCGCTCCCGGACCCAGGCGTCGACGATCCCGTCGACCTCGTCATTCGCACTCACCCGTCCATTGTGGCGGCTGGGCGGCTCGGGGGACGCCGGGAGGCGGACGGGGACCTCCCGGGCGGCCGTCGCCTGCCCGTGGGCGGCCGCCCGCGCCCGAGGCGGGGCCGGGGGCGCGGGACTTCATGCGGGTGCCCTGGCCTGCCGCCAGGATCACGACGGCGAGCGTGCTGT
>NZ_PSUG01000044.1:0-30719 GCF_002931755.1 Rathayibacter sp. AY2B3
GGTGGGGGGCGGGGGAGAGGAGGTCGGCCGCGTCGGCGCCCAGGGGGGAGTCGTGGGGTGGGGACGGGAGCAGGGGGGGGGGAGGGGGTGGTCCGTCAGACCTGTTCGAGGGACGCGACCGGATGTGAATGCTCGCAGGAGAAACCGGGTTTCCGCACGCCGGGATCTGTGGGGGCCTTCAGGCGGAGGGCCCGGAGGCGGGGTCTCCGCCCGCCGTCAGCGGAGGCGCGACTCCGCCCGCCGGGCGCAGTCGATGCAGAGCTCGGCCGTGGGCCGGGCGGCGAGGCGTGCGGCTCCGATCGGGCGGCCGCAGGAGGCGCACTCCCCGTAGCCGCCGGTGCCGAGGCGGGCGCGAGCGGCGTCGAGGTCGCGCGCCGTGCGGGCGAGAGCGTCGCGGACTCCGGCCATCCGCGACCACTCGGCCGAGAGCGGCGTGCCCTCCGGGTCGTGCTCGTCGTCGGCGGTGCCGTCGGCGCGGTCGCGCAGGAGCTCGGCCAGCGAGGCCTCGAGCCGGGCCGCCTCGTCGCGCGTCTCGGCCTGCCGCTCGGCCAGCAGCGCGTCGAGGAGGCGCGCCTCGTCCGGATCCATCGGCATCCGACCATGCTGCCACCCACGCGAGCGCCGGGGCATCGTTGTGCGATCCGGCGCTGACCCGGCGGCGGGCGGCGGGGCAGACTAGGGGCATGCCCGTCGTGACCGTGCTCCCCGACCGCCTCGAACTCCGCCTCACCGCGGCCGAGCGACTGCTCGCGTTCCACCGCAGCGACGTCGTCGTCGACCGGTCGAGCATCCGCTCGGCGACGGTCACCGAGGACCCCTGGATCTGGGTGCGGGGCATCCGCGCGCCCGGTACCGCGGTCCCGCTCACGCTCGCGGCCGGGACGTGGAAGTTCCACGGCGGCAAGGACTTCCTGCTGATCAAGCGCACCGCCTCGGCCGTCGTGATCGACCTGGTCGACGAGGACTACTCCCGCCTGATCGTGAGCACCAAGCACGCGCCCGAGCTGATCGCGGCCCTCCAGCTGGGGACGACGACCGCGGCGATCCCCGTGATCGAGACCGACGACCTCGTGATCGTCCCCGAGGTCGCGGAGCAGGCGGAGCGGGCCCAGGCGGCGGCGGCGGAGAAGCGCGCGAAGAAGAAGGCGAAGGCGGCGGAGGCCGCGGCCGTGGCCGCGGAGGCGGCGGGTCCGGCGACGGTGGTCGAGGGCCGGGAGGCGGCGAGCGGCGGGAGCGCGGCGAGTGCGCCGGTCGCGGCTCCGGAGGCGGCCGCCGCCGTGGAGGCCGTCGCGGCGCCGACGGACTCAGCAGCGGGGGCCGCTCCGAAGAACTCGCGGGCTACGCCGAAGGCCGCCCCGAAGACGAGTGCTCGGACGGTGGCGACGACGACGGCCGAGTCCCGGGGATCCGCGCCCGCGGAGGCCGCAGCCTCCGTGCCGACCGGCTCCGCGGTCCCGGCGGAGTCCGCCGGATCGACGACCGCGGAATCGGAGCCCGCCGGGTCGACGCCGACCGGGTCGAAGCCCGTCGAGCCCGCGAAGCCTGCTGCGGCCGCGAAGCCAGCGCCGAGGCCCAGGACGTCGGCGAAGCCGCGCGCCGCGCGCCCCGACTCCTCCGTCGGACACGCGTCGGCCGAGCCGAGCGGCGCCACCGAGGCCGCGGAGTAGCGCACCGCCCCACGGGCCGCCGCCGCACAGCCCTCTGCCGCTCTGCCCGCTGCCGCTCAGCCCGCTGCCGCTCTGCCCGCTGCCGCGCTGCAGCGCCGCGGAGGCGTCTCCGCCTCCGCGCTCGTGTCGGGGAGGCGCTCGCCTCCGAGGCCGAGCCGTCAGGCGCGGACGTCCACCAGAGTCCGACCGTGCGAGCGGCCGGCGAGCACGTCCTCGGCCGCGTCGATCGCCCCGCCGAGCGGCACCGTCGTCGTCAGCTCGTCGAGCAGCTCCAGGTCGAGGTCGTGGGCGAGGCGGCGCCAGGCCTCCTCGCGGAGCTTGCGCGGCGCCTCCACCGAGTTGATCCCGGCCAGCGTCACTCCGCGCAGGATGAACGGCATCACGCTCACCGGCAGGTCCGGCCCCTGCGCGAGACCGCACGCCGCCACGGTGCCGCCCCACCGCGTCTGCGCGAGAGCGTTCGCGAGCGTGTGCGAGCCCGCGGAGTCCACCGCTCCCGCCCAGCGCTCGGACTGCAGCGGCTTCCCGCCCTCCTGCAGCTCGGCGCGGTCGATGACGTCGGAGGCGCCGAGGCGCTGGAGCAGAGCGCCGTGCTCGCCGAGCCGGCCGGTCGAGGCGACGACCTCGTGGCCCAGGCGCGCCAGGAGCGCGACGGCCAGCGACCCCACGCCTCCCGAGGCTCCCGTCACCAGGACGGGGCCGCTGCCCGGCCGCACGCCGTGCCGCTCGAGCGCCAGCACGGCCAGCATCGCCGTGAAGCCCGCGGTGCCGATCGCTCCCGCGCGGGCCGCCGAGATCGCGCCGGGGAGCCGGAGCAGCGACGCGGAGTCGACACGGGCCCGCTCGGCGAGCCCGCCGTCGTGGCGCTCGCCGAGGCCGGCGCCGTTGAGCACCACGCGGTCGCCGGAGTCGAAGCGCTCGCCCGCCGCGCCGTCCGCGTACTCCACGGTGCCGACCAGGTCGATGCCGGCCACGAGCGGGGTGCGGCGCACGATGCCGGGCCTCCCCGCCAGCGCCAGGGCGTCCTTGTAGTTGACGCTCGAGTACTCGACGGCGATCGACACGTCGCCGTGCGAGCGGTCGGGGTCGTCGCGCTCGAGGAGGCGGGCTCGGTCGGGGGTGTCGGTGTCGGAGTCGGAGTGCCGCTCGACGACGATGGCTCGGTACATGGGCCCACGCTACGCCCGCGGGCCCGCGGCCGGGCGGTCAGTTCAGGGGACGGGTGCCCTCGGGGAGGGATCCGCCGGAGTAGAGGGCGGAGGCCGCGTCCTGGAGCGCCGTCAGGGCGACGCGCTGCGTCCACGGGCCGTAGGAGACGCGGGCCAGCCCGAGCTCCTCGAAGCGGGCGGGGGACTGCGATCCGGGGACGCCGATGACGCTGACGCGCTGCCGCCCGAGGGCGGCGACGAGGGACTCCAGCTCGGCGTCCTGCAGCAGCCCGGGGACGAAGAAGCAGGCGGCGCCGGCGTCGAGGTAGGCGCGGCCGCGCTCGATCGCGTCGGCCAGGACCTCGCGGCGGTCGCGGTCGCCGGCGCGGAGGAACACGTCCGTGCGGGCGTTGAGCGCGAAGGGCACCGCCTCCTCCTCGGCCGCGGCGACGGCCTTCTCGACCGCCCGCAGCGCCTCCGGGAGCGGCTTCGCCTGGTCCTCGAGGTTCGCGCCCACGACGCCGACCTCGATCGCGCGCCGGACGGTCTCGCCCGCGTCTCCGTAGCCCGCCTCGAGGTCCGCCGAGACCGGGACCTCGACGGCGGCGACGATGCGCTCGATCATGCCCAGGTGCAGCTCCAGCGGGATCCGCTCGCCGTCCTCGTAGCCGAACGCCGCTGCGATGGAGTGGCTGGCGGTCGCGAGCGCCCGGGTCTCCGGGAGCGCGGCGATCGTGGTCGCGCTGATCACGTCCCAGACGTTCACCACCTGCAGCAGCTCGGGGGCGGTGTGGAGGTCGACGAGGGTGCGCCCGCGCGCTTCGATGCTCATGGCACGAGCGTAGGGCCCGCGTGCGCGGCGCAGGCCGCCGCATCGCAGTCCGTGCACACCACGAGCTGGGCCCGGCAGGAGAGGTCGGTGCAGTTGCGCATCCGGCTGGTCGGAGCGGCGCACGAGGTGCAGCGGCCGAGCACCTCGGCGTCGGGGGAGAAGGAGACGGAGCCGCGGCCGTCGAAGACGTACAGCGCGCCCTTCCACAGCCCGCGGTCGCGCCGCGCCTCGGCGTAGCGGACGACGCCTCCGTCGAGCTGGTACACCTCGCCGAAGCCGCGCGCCGTCATCAGGCTCGACAGCACCTCGCAGCGGATGCCGCCGGTGCAGTAGGTGACGACGGGCCGGCCCTTGAGGTGGTCGTAGACGCCGGCGTCGAGCTGCTCGACGAATTCGCGGGTGCTGCTGACTCCGGGCACGATCGCCCCGTCGAACCGGCCGATCTCGGCCTCGAAAGCGTTGCGGCCGTCGAACAGCACCACGTCGTCGCGCTCGGCCACCAGAGCGTCCAGCTGGTCCGGGTCGAGGCGCGGCGCCGTCCCGACGACCCCGTCGGCGTCCACCTGCAGCTCGTCGGGCGCGCCGAACGAGACGATCTCGTCGCGCACCTTCACCGAGAGCCCGGGGAAGTCGAGGCTGCGGCCGTCGTCGTCGAGGCCGGAGCCGTCGCTCCACTTCACCTCGAGGCCGCGGAAGGCGGAGTGCTCGCGGGTGCGGCGGACGTAGCGCTTCAGGGCGTCCATCCCGCCGCCCAGAGTGCCGTTCACCCCGTGCTCCGAGATCAGCAGGCGCCCTCGCAGGCCCAGCGACCCGCACAGCTCGCGCTGCCACAGCCGCACGGACTCGGGGTCGGCCAGCGGCACGAAGCGGTAGAACAGCAGGATCTTCGGCAGCACCGGCACATCCTACGAGGACGTCCGGATCCGGGCGCGGCGTGTGGCAGCATCGTCGGGTGCCCGACGCCTCCGCCCCCGTGCCGCACTCCCGCCTCGAGGACGTCTTCGGCCTCGTCACCGGCGCGTTCGTCGTGTCGCTCGGCCTCTACCTGCTGCGCGCGAGCCAGGCGGTCACGGGCGGCACCGCGGGTCTCGCGTTGCTGCTGGGGTATCCGCTCGACATCCCGTTCGGCGTGATCCTCGTCACGGTCAACGTGCCGTTCCTCGCCCTCTCGCTGTGGAAGAAGGGCTGGCGGTTCACGCTGCGGACCATGTTCTCGATCGTGCTGGTCTCGGTCCTGGCGGGGCTGCACCCGCTGGCGTTCGGCGAGCTGCGGATCGAGCCCGTCTACGGGGTCCTCACGGGCGACGTGCTCGCGGGGATCGGCCTCCTCATCCTCTTCCGGCACGGGTCGAGCCTGGGCGGATTCAGCATCGTCGCCCTGATCGCGCAGGAGCGGCTCGGCTGGCGGGCGGGCTACGTGATGATGGCGCTCGACGCGTGCGTGGTCGCGGCCGCGCTGCTGGTGGTGCCTCCGCTGAACGTGCTGATCTCGGCGGCGGGAGTGGTGGTGCTCAACCTGGTCCTGGCGTTCAACCACCGGCCCGGGCGCTATCTCGGGTCCTGACCCCGTCCGCAAGCCCTTCGGCGTGCGGCGCCGGGTTCCTAGGCTGAGGGCGCGGGCCACCGCCCGCCCTTCCCGAACGGAGAACCGGATGTCCGACTGGACCTACGACCCCTACGCCCGCCTCGGCGAGGTGCCGACCTTCGCGCTCGAGAGCGACGACATCGCCGACGGTGCGCCCCTGTCCGCCCGCCACTACGGCGAGGGCTCCGGCGGCGAGGACGTCTCGCCGCACCTGCGCTGGTCGGGAGCCCCCGCCGAGACGAAGAGCTTCGCCGTGACGGTGTTCGACCCCGACGCGCCCACCGGCTCCGGCTTCTGGCACTGGGCCGTCTACAACCTCCCGGCCGACACCACCGAGCTGCCCACGGGAGCCGGAGCCGCCGGCTTCGAGCTGCTCCCGGCGGGCGCGCAGACGCTGCCCAACGAGATGCGGCTGCGCCAGTTCGTCGGAGCGGCGCCGCCGGACCGCGAGCACCGCTACTTCTTCGTGGTGCACGCCCTCGATGTCGACTCGCTCGACCTCGACCCGGAGTCGACGCCGGCGATCCTCGGCTTCAACGCCCACTTCCACACTCTCGCGCGGGCGCAGATCGTCGCCACGGCGACCCCGGACGGCGCGAAGGGCTGACGGCCGCGCGCCGGAACGCGGGCTGCGGGTCCGGCGTGCTGGTCGGTGCGGTGTGCAGGCTCCGGTGCGATCTGCGGGCTCCGGTGCGATGTGCAGGAGCGATCTGCAGGCCCGGGTGCGGTGTGCAGGTGCGATCTGCAGGCCCGGGTGCGGTGTGCAGGTGCGGTCTGCAGGCCTGGGTGCGGTGTGCAGGCCTGGGTGCGGTGTGCAGGTGCGGTGTGCAGGCCTGGGTGCGGTGTGCAGGCCTGGGTGCGGTGTGCAGGCCTGGGTGCGGTGTGCAGGTGCGATCTGCAGGAGATCCTGCATCCGACCGACGAGTCACGCGGAGGAGAACGCTCTCACCGGCCGGAGTCCTGCAGATCGCACAGGTGCCTGCAGATTGCGCAGGTGCCTGCAGATCGCGCAGGTGCCTGCAGATCGCGCAGGTGCCTGCAGATCGGACAGACCACGGACAGCCCCCGCCCGGGCGGCTACCCGAAGAGGGTGCGCGCCTCCTCGTAGCGGGCGTCGGGCACCGTCTTGAGGGTGCCGAGCGCCTCGGCGAAGCCCACGTGGTAGATGTCGGTGCCGCGCAGGGCGACCATGCGGCCCCAGTGCTCGGCGACGACGGAGTCGATGGCGGCCATGCCCAGGCGGGTCGCGAGGACGCGGTCGAACGCAGTGGGCGTTCCTCCGCGCTGGATGTGGCCGAGCGTCGTGGCGCGGGTCTCGATCCCGGTGCGCTCCTCGATGAGCGGGGCCAGCAGCTCGCCGATGCCGCCGAGGCGGGGCCGGCCGAAGGCGTCGAGGCCGCGCTCGGAGTGGGCGTCGTCCATCGTGTCGAGCGAGAAGCCCTCGGCGACCACGACGAGCGGTGCGCGCCCGCGGTCCTGCGCGCTCTGCACCCACTCGACGATCTGGTCGAGGGAGGTGCGCTTCTCCGGGATGAGGATCACGTGGGCGCCCGCGGCCATGCCGGAGTGCAGGGCGATCCAGCCGACGTGGCGGCCCATGACCTCGGCGACCATGCAGCGGCCGTGCGAGTCGCCGGTGGTGCGGAGGCGGTCCATCGCGTCGGTCGCGATGCCGACGGCGGTGTCGAAGCCGAAGGTGTAGTCGGTGGCGCCGAGGTCGTTGTCGATGGTCTTCGGGACGCCGACGATCTTGAGGCCCGCGTCCGTGAGGCGCTTGGCCGCCGCCAGGGTGCCCTCGCCGCCGATCGCGATGATCGAGTCGATGCCGTTGCGGTCCATCATCTCTTCGATCTTCTCGGGTCCGCCGTTCTCGCCCTCGAAGGGGTTCGTCCGGCTGGTGCCGATGATCGTGCCGCCCTGCTTGGCGATGCCCTGGATCTCGGGGCGGCCCAGCGGCAGGAGGTCGCCGTCGACCACTCCCCGCCAGCCGTTCCGGAAGCCCACGAACTCCTGGTCGTAGACCTTGATGCCCTTGTAGACGGCACCGCGGATGACGGCGTTGAGGCCGGGGCAGTCGCCGCCGGAGGTCAGGATCCCGATCTTCACCCGCTCAGGTTAGAGGACCCGGTGAACGGATGTGCACGCAGACGTCGACGGGCCCCTCCTCGCCGCCTCGAGGAAGGGCCCGTCGTCGTGCTCGGTGCTGGTGGGACTAGGTCGTGACGAGCTCGCCGTTGACGCCGCGGGGGAAGAATCCGCCGGTGCGCGTTCCGGCCGCGGGGTTCAGGTACACGATGTTGAGGACCTGGCCCGGGGTGCGGCTGAACGCGATCGAGCTGCCGTCGGTCGGGACGATGTTCGCCTGGCCGTTGACCTTGACGCCCTGGTCGAGGTCGGTCTTGCCGTCGAGGCTGTCGCGAGCGTCGGAGAGCTTGTTCGCCGAGTCGGACAGGTCGGCGGCGTAGATCGCCGAGCGGATCGCGCCCGCGTGGTACGCCTCCACCGCGAGGATGCCGGCGGCCGCGTCGAGGTAGGTCTTCGACTGGATGAGGGGGGCGGCGCCCTTGTAGGCGGTCACTCCCACGTCCTCGAAGACGAAGGCGCCGAGCAGGAAGTTCGACTCGCTCGCGAACGGGTCGAACGACTGACCGGCCTTGATCAGCCCCGCCGCGACAGCGGCGGAGTTGAAGCTGTCCTTGAGGTTGATCGCCGGGCGGGCCACCTTCGCGGTGCCCAGCGCGGCCCGCAGGAACTGCACGTGGGCCTTCTCGTCGTTCGCGACCTCGGTGGCGAAGCTCTTGAGCCACGGGGTCTTGAAGTCGACGGGGCGGCCGCCGATGACGCCTCCGGGCGTGCCCTTGCCGGTCACGTCCGAGCCGCCGAGGCCGGTGCCGTAGACGGCGCGGAGGTAGAACTCGGCCTCGAGGTACTCGAGGTTGAGGGCGAAGTTGAGGATCGAGGCGTCGCTGGGGCCGCTGGCAGCGACCTCCTCGGCGGAGGCGGTGGGCGCGGCGAGGGCCGCGGCTCCGATGCCGAGGCCGGCGACGCCGGTGGCCTCGAAGAAGCGGCGACGGTCGAGAGCGGTCTCAGAGCTCTTGACGATCGCGTTGCGGATGAAGGTCGTGTCGAACATGTGCGCATCTCCAGTGATTGGCGGGTGCCGGGCGGCTGGAGCGCCGCCGCGACAGCGCGAAGCTACGCCCGGGAGCGACCTGCTGACCAGTGGAAACGGAGGATCGGATCCGCGCATGTGTTCACGCGGTCTGGACCAATCCGCCGGGCGTGTCGCTCCGAACACGTCGTGGATGGGGGTTCTGCGGGGAAGGGTCCGCTCCCGTGTCGGAGCCGCCGGTTAGCATCGCTGCGTGTCGATCCCCGCCCCCGCTCCCGAGCCCTCCTGGGCGACGGTCTACGCGCCGTCGGAGCCGGTGAGCCTCGCGCTCACCCTCCGCACGCTGCTGCGCGGCTCGGGCGACCCGACCATGCTCCTCGACGCGTCCGGCTTCTGGCGGGCGTTCCGCACCCCGCTCGGCCCGGGCACCCTGCACCTGCGGCAGGCGGCGGACGGCGCGGTGCACGCGCGCGCCTGGGGCGGGGGAGCGGAGTGGCTGATCGACGCGGTCCCCGAGCTCCTCGGCCACGGCGACGACTGGAGCGGGCTCGACCTGACTGCCCACGCTCCGCTCGCCGAGGTGCTCCGCCGCTCGTCGGGCCTGCGCCTCACGCGCGCGAACCTGGTGTTCGAGATGCTCGCGCCGTCGGTCCTCGAGCAGAAGGTCACCAGCACGGAGGCGTGGCGCGCCTACCGGGTGCTGGTGCGCCTCCACGGGGAGCCCGCCCCGGGGCCGGCCGCCCTGCACGTGGCACCGAGCGCGGAGCAGTGGCGGCGCGTGCCGTCGTGGGACTGGCACCGCGCGGGAGTGGATCCGCGGCGCTCGCGGACCGTCCTCACCGCCGCGCTCGTCGCCTCCGGCCTCGAGCGGACCCTCGCGCTCGGGCGGGGCGGCGACGAGGTCGCCCGCCGGCTGCAGTCGGTGCCGGGGATCGGGCCGTGGACGGCCTCCGAGGTGATGATGCGCGCCCACGGCGATCCGGACGCGGTCAGCGTGGGCGACTACCACCTCGCCGCGGCCGTCGGCTTCGCTCTCACGGGCCGGCTCGGGGTCGACGACGACGGGATGCTCGAGCTCCTCGAGCCGTGGCGCGGGCACCGGCAGCGGGTCATCCGGCTGATCGGCTGCAGCGGAGCGAAGAAGCCGCGGCACGGCCCGCGGATGACCATCCAGGACCATCGCCGGCACTGATCCCCTCCTCCACAGGGGCGGCTCGCCGGCGAGTCGGCGCGACCACCGCGTCACGCCGCGTCCGGGCGGCGGGTCGGGCTTAGCCTCGGAGGATGCAGCAGTCGACGACCCCAGGTGTGCCCGGCAGCGACCCGGAGCGAGAGCCCGACGACGCGGCCGTGCGGAGCGGGGTCGACGCGACCGTCGAGGGTCGGACGCCGGGAGACGCGGCGGAGGGCGGCGCGGAGCCGGACGACGAGATCGAGGCCGACGGCTCCGGGAGCGGGGCCGAGGTCGCGCCGGCGCCGGAGTCCGCGTCCGTGGACGAGGACGAGGACGTGTCTCAGGCCGCGCAGGAGCCCGACGCTGAGGACGAGCCCGACGCTGAGGACGAGGCCGACGCTGAGGACGAGGCCGACGCTGAGGACGAGGCCGTGCGCGAGCCCGACGCCGCGTCGGAGCCGGAGCTCGCGGCATCCGCCGCCGCCGAACCCGAGGTCGACGACCGCCCGATGATCGAGCGCGTCGAGTCCCTGGTCCGCCGCTGGATCGCGCGCAGCGGCGAGTTCCCGGTCGAGCCCGCCGCCCAGCGGCTCGCGGGCGTGCTCCAGGATCCGAACGGCCTCGATTTCACCGTCGGGTTCGTCGACGGCGTCGCCCGGCCCGAGGACCTCTCGGTCGCGGCCGAGAACCTCGCGGCGCTCACCGCGAAGACGCCCGCCTTCCTCCCCTCCTACCTGCGCGCCGCGATCAGCACCGGCGGCGCCGTCGGCCCCGTGCTGCCCTGGGTGGTCGTGCCCGCGGCCCGCCGGGTCCTCCGCCGCCTCGTCGGGCACCTCGTGGGCGACGCCTCGGAGGCCCGTCTCGGCGCGGCCGTCGCCGCGCTGCGCGAGGGCGGCGACCGGCTCAACCTCAATCTCCTCGGCGAGGCCGTGCTCGGCGAGCGCGAGGCCCGGCGGCGCCTCGAGGGGACCCTCCGCCTCCTCGAGCGGCCGGACGTCGACTACGTCAGCGTCAAGGTCTCGAGCGTCGTCAGCCAGCTGTCGATGTGGGCCTTCGACGAGGAGGTCGACCGCGTCGTGGAGCGTCTCACCCCGCTCTACCAGGCGGCCGCGTCCGGCGCCGACCCCACCTTCATCAACCTCGACATGGAGGAGTACCGCGACCTGGACCTGACGGTCGCCGTGTTCCGGCGCCTCCTCGAGCAGCCGGGCATGCTCGACCTCGAAGCGGGCATCGTCCTGCAGGCGTACCTGCCCGACTCCGTCCGCGTGCTCGACGAGCTGACCGAGTGGGCGCAGGAGCGCCGGGCCCGCGGCGGAGCGCCGATCAAGGTGCGCGTCGTGAAGGGCGCCAACCTCGCGATGGAGCGGGTCGACGCGGCCCTGCACGACTGGCCGCTGGCGACCGTCGGCAGCAAGGCGGAGGCCGACACGAACTACAAGCGCCTGCTCGACCGGGCGCTGCGGCCGGAGCGCGTCGACGCGGTGCGCGTGGGCGTCGCCGGGCACAACCTCTTCGACCTCGCCTGGGCGTGGCTCACGGCGACCGAGCGCGGGGTGACCGGCGCGGTCGAGATCGAGATGCTGCTCGGGATGGCGACCGGGCAGGCGCGCGCCGTCCGCGAGGACGTCGGACGCCTCCTCCTCTACACGCCCGTCGTGCACCCGCACGAGTTCGACGTGGCGATCTCGTACCTCATCCGTCGGCTCGAGGAGAACAGCAGCCCCGAGAACTTCCTCTCGGCCGCGTTCCGCCTCGACGACGAGGAGGTGCTGCAGCGCGAGCTGGGACGCTTCCGCGCCTCGCTCGAGCCCCTCGACGACTCCGTCCCGCCGCCGAACCGCACGCAGGACCGCCTGCGGGAGTGGTCCTCCGGCTCCGGCCGCCGCCTCGTGCAGGAGCACGCCCGCGCCGGCGAGCGGGCGCAGGACCCGGCCGCCGCGGGCCTGACGCAGGCCGTCCTCGGCCTCAGCCGCGGCTCCGGCGCCGCCGCCGCGACCGCGGGCTTCCACAACGAGCCCGACACCGATCCCGCCCTCCCCGGCAACCGCCGCTGGGCGCGCCTGATCACCGAGCGCATCGCCGGCTCGACCATCGGAGCGGGCACGGCCGACGCCGCGCGCGTGAGCACCGAGGCGGAGCTCCAGGAGGTGCTGCGCGCGGTGTCCGGCCGCGCCGAGCGCTGGGGCGAGCGCCTGGGCTACGACCGCGCCGCCGTGCTCGACCGCGCCGGCCTCGTGCTCGCCGCGAACCGCGACCGCCTGATCGAGGTGATGGCCTCCGAAACCGGCAAGACGATCGCCGAGGCCGACCCCGAGGTCTCCGAGGCCATCGACTTCGCCCACTACTACGCCACCCGCGCCCGCGAGCTCGACGCCGTCACCGGGGCCACCTTCGTCCCCGCGCGGGTCACCGTCGTCGCTCCGCCGTGGAACTTCCCGGTCGCCATCCCGGCCGGATCGATCCTCGCGGCGCTCGCCGCCGGCTCCGGAGTCGTGGTGAAGCCGGCTCCCCAGGCGCGCCGCTCGGCGGCCGTGCTCGTCGAGGCGCTCTGGGACGCGGGCGTCCCGCAGGAGCTCCTCGCCCTGGTCGACCTCGACGAGGAGGAGCTGGGACGGGCGCTGATCACCGACCCCCTCGTGGACCGCGTGCTGCTCACCGGCTCCTACGAGACCGCCCGCCTCTTCCGCTCCTGGCGGCCCGGCCTCGCACTGCAGGCCGAGACCAGCGGCAAGAACGCGATCATCGTCACCCCCCACGCCGATTACGACCTCGCCGTCGCCGACATCGTCCGCAGCGCCTTCGGGCACGCGGGCCAGAAGTGCTCCGCCGCCTCCCTGGTGATCCTGGTCGGCTCGGTCGCCCGCTCCAAGCGCTTCCGCGCCCAGCTGGTCGACGCCGTCACGTCACTCCGCGTCGGCCGGCCCGACGACCCGTCGGCGGTGATGGGGCCGCTCATCGAGGAGCCCACCGGCAAGCTCCTGCACGCGCTCACCGCGCTGGGAGGGGGCGAGTCGTGGCTCGTCGAACCCCAGCGCCTCGACGAGAGCGGCACGCTGTGGTCGCCCGGGATCCGCGAGGGCGTCACCGAGGACAGCTACGTCCACCTCACCGAGTTCTTCGGCCCCGTGCTCGGGATCATGCACGCGGCGACCCTCGAAGACGCTGTCCGGATGCAGAACGGCACCGAGTACGGGCTCACGGCCGGGCTCCACTCCCTGCACGCCGACGAGCTCGCCCTCTGGATCGACTCGGTCGAGGCGGGCAACCTCTACGTCAACCGGGGCATCACCGGAGCCATCGTCCGGCGCCAGCCCTTCGGCGGCTGGAAGCGCTCGTCCGTCGGCGGCGGCGCGAAGGCCGGCGGACCGAACCACCTCATCGGCCTCGGCTCCTGGAAGCCCTCGCCCGCGCGCTCCTCCTCGACGCTGCACCTGCGCGGCCTCGACGACCGCGCGCGCCAGTTCATCGAGGCGGCCCAGTCCTCGCTCCGGTTCGAGCAGTTCGACCTGCTCCGCCGCTCCGCCCTCTCCGACCAGCTCGCCTGGGCGACGGAGTTCGGGGTGGTGACCGACATCTCGAAGGTCGGCGTCGAGCGCAACCTGTTCCGCTACCTCCGCGTGCCGATCGCGCTGCGTCTGGCCGACGGCGGCGACCTCGGAGAGCTCCTCCGCGTCATCGCCGCGGGCCTGCTGACCCGCTCCCGGATGGACATCTCCACGTCCGTCCCGCTCCCCCCGCGGGTCCAGGAGATGCTCGGCGGCGACGAGCTCGCCGAGATGGCGGGGCTCGTCCCGCGCATCGTCGTCGAGACCGACGCCCAATGGCTCGAGCGCGCCGCGGCCGGCCGCATCACGGCCCCGCGCATCCGCATCATCGGCGACATCGTCTCCGACCGCGTCGACGGCTACGCGGGCCCGCAGGCCCCCGGCAGTCCGTCGCACGGACAGCAGGCCGTCGTCCGCCGATCGTCCGACTCGACCGGCTCCTTCACCGACGTCGTCGCCGGCATGACCCGCGGCAGCACGGGCACGCCGGTCCCGCTCACCCGCGCCGACGGATCCCGCGTCCCCCTCGCGACCGCTCTCGCCGACGCCCTCGGAGGCGCCCTCGACACCGCCGTCTACGCCGACCCGGTCACCCCCGCCGGCCGCGTCGAGCTGCTGCCCTTCCTCCGCGAGCAGGCGATCTCGATCACGAACCACCGCTTCGGCAACCCGATCGATCTGAGCGACGACGTGCTGTAGTCCGTTCCACGCCGGTCCTTGCCCGGCGTGGCGCGGTCGGCTTCGCGACGGGGTGCGTTCTGCAGAGCGGGGTGCGGACGGCTACGGCGATCCGCTGGGACGCGGATCGGCGGTTCGCCTTGAGGGTGGTGCTCGCGGGGGCGGTGTGGACGGGCGTGGCGCGGTCGGCTTCGCGACGGGGTGCGTTCTGCGGAGCGGGGTGCGTTCGGCTACGGCGATCCGCTGGGACGCGGATCGGCGGTTCGCCTCGGAGATGGCTGCTGCTGCGGCGGCGGCGGCGCTGATCGGATGCACGTCGCCGCCGGGTGGCGCGGGGGAGAGGGACTTACTTGTCGCGGCAAGTAGTGGGTAGTGTGGGGGAATGAGTGCGCCCGAGACACGCTGGCTGACGCCCGATCAGCTCGACGCCTGGCTGCGTTTCATCGCGGTCGTGGAACTGCTGCCGGGCGCCCTCGACACGCAGCTGCAGCGCGACGCCGGGCTCACGCACTTCGAGTACCTGACGCTGGCGATGCTGTCCGAGGCACCCGACCGCGCCCTCCGGATGACCACGCTCGCCGCCCGCACCAACGCGACGCTGCCCCGGCTCTCGCACGTGGTGACCCGCCTCGTCGCCCGCGGCTACCTCGAGCGCCGCCCCTGCGCCTCCGACGGCCGCGCGACGAACGCGGTGCTCACCGACGCCGGCCTCCAGAAGATCGTCGACACGGCGCCCGGCCACGTCGCGACCGTGCTGGCCGACGTCATCGACCCGCTCGACGCCGAGCAGATCCCGCAGCTGGCCGACATCATGTCGCGCATGCTCGCCCGGCTCGACCCCGAGGGCAGGATGACGGTCGACGCCGTGCGCTCCTCGCTCGGAGACCCCGACACCCGCTCCTGCTGAGCGCGCCGAACCCTCACTCCTGGGGCGGACCGGCCTCGGCCGCAGCAGGATCCATGTACAGGAACTCCCAGACGTGCCCGTCCGGGTCCTCGAGGTCGCGCGCGTACATGAAGCCGAGGTCCTGCACCGGGACCGGCTCGGCGCCACCGGAGGCCAGCCCGTTCTCGAGCACCTCGTCGACCTCCTCCCGGCTGCCGACGCTCACCGCGAAGAGGCCCTGCACCTGGGAGCGCGCGTCGATGATCTCCTTCGCCGTGAAGGTCGAGAAGAAGGGGTGCAGGAGGAGCATCGCGTAGACGTGCTCGGAGGCGACGAAGCAGGCGGCGTCGTCGTTGCTGAACAGAGGATTCAGGGTCCAGCCGAGCGCCGTGTAGAACGCCTTCGAGCGCTCCAGATCCGTGACGGGGAGGTTCACGAAGATCGAGTCGACGGCCATGGGCGTCAGTATGGCGATCAGCCGCGCGACACGCGGGAGTCCGTGCCATCATCGCCTCGTGCAGTTCACCACGACGCTCTTCCAGACCGGCAACAACACCGGCATCGAGGTGCCGCCCGAGGTCCTCGAGGCCCTCGGTGGCGGCAAGCGGCCGGCCGTCGCGGTGACGGTGAACGGCTACCGCTTCACCAGCACGGTCGGAGCGATGGGAGGCCGCGCGCTCGTCCCGTTCTCGTCGGAGAAGCGCCGCGAGACCCGGCTCGCCGGCGGCGACGCGATCGACGTCGTGATCGAGCTGGACACCGCGCCGCGCGAGGTCGTCGTGCCGGAGGACCTGGCGGCCGCGCTGGCCGAGGCGGGCGCTGCTGAGCGCTTCGCAGCGCTCTCGCCCAGCGCGCGGAAGGCCCACGTCACGTCGGTCGAGGGCGCGAAGGCCGCCGAGACGAGGGTGCGCCGCGTCGCCTCGATCGTCTCGGCTCTCGCCGTCTGACGGGCGCGCCACGGTCCGGGACGCGACCTCGTCGCCGGATAGGCTGCCTCCGGCGCCCCACGGCGGAGCGCCCTGGAAGCGGAGTCGGGGGACGGGATGGGTGCGGTTCGGCGTTGGGTGTTCCCGATCGTGTGGATGGTCATCATCGGAGCGGCGAGCATCGCCCTCGTGAAGATCGCGTTCTTCCCGGACGGTGCGGCCGAGGCCGATCCGACGCAGCCGACCGGTGAGATCACCGAGCCCACTGTCGCGGTCGCCCGCGGCACGGTCACCAACGACCTCACCCTCCAGGGCACCGTCGCCGCCGACCCCGCCGTGCCGCTGAAGGCGACGGCGGCCGGAACGGTCGACGACGTCTACGTGCAGCAGGGCGCGGCCGTCGCGTCGGGCGATCTGATCTACGACATCCGCGTCGAGACTCCGCGCGACCCGGTCGAGACGACCGGCCCGGACGGCGCCGTCACCCTCACCCAGCAGGAGCCCTCCGTGCGCTTCGAGCGGGTCTACGCCGCGACCGGCGGCACCCTCAGCGCGCTCGGCGTCATCCACGACCAGGCCGTCACGGTCGGCGAGGTGACCGGCCAGGTCGCGCCGCCGAGCTACGCCGTCACCGGCACGATCGACGCGCAGCAGCTCTACCGCATCCAGAACCGGCCGACGGAGGCGCAGGTCGCGATCACCGGCGGGCCCGCGGGCTTCACCTGCACCGACCTCACCATCAGCACCCCTCTCGCCGGAGCCGGCGAGGGCGGCACGACCGGCGGAGCGACGGACGGCGGAGGCGGCGGGACCTCGACCGGCGGCTCCGGCACGAGCTTCACCTGTCAGGTGCCGACGGAGGTCACCGTGTTCCCCGGGCTCGCCGCCTCGGTGACGCTCGCGGGAGGCAGGGCCGAGGACGTCCTCGTCGTGCCGACCACCGCGGTCGAGGGCACGGCGGAGTCCGGCGTCGTCTTCCGCCGAGCGGACGACGGCAGCACCGAGGAGGTCCCGGTGACGCTGGGACTCACCGACGGCAGCTCCGTCGAGATCACCGGCGGAGTGGAGGAGGGCGCCGAGCTCCTGCAGTTCGTGCCGGGCGCGGAGGAGGCGGCTCCCGACGTCCAGCTGGGCGGCGACTGCATCGCGCAGCCCGACGGCTCGGTCTTCTGCTCGTGACGATCCTCCGGCTCGAGGGGATCCGCAAGGTCGTGCCCCTGCCCGACGCGCCGCCGCTGACGATCCTCGACGGCGTCGATCTCGAGGTGGGCGAGGGCGACCACGTCTCGGTCGTGGGGCGCAGCGGGTCCGGCAAGTCGACGCTGCTCAACATCCTCGGGCTCATCGACGAGCCCACCGAGGGGCGGATGCTGCTCGAGGGCGCTCCCACCGAGACCCTGTCCTCGCGGGCCCGCGCGCGCATCCGCGGCGGCAGCATCGGCTTCATCTTCCAGCAGTTCAACCTGCTCGAGGGGCGGACCGCTCGCGAGAACGTGATGACGCCGCTGCTCTACGCGACCGGGTCGGAGTTCTGGCGACGCCGCGACCTCGCGGCCGAGATGCTGGAGCGGGTCGGCCTCGGGCACCGCGTGGACTCGATGCCCGGGCGCATGTCCGGCGGCGAGCAGCAGCGGATCGCGATCGCCCGCGCTCTGGTGCGCCGACCGCGACTGATCCTCGCCGACGAGCCGACGGGTGCCCTCGACACCGACACCGGCGAGAGCGTGATGGGCCTGCTCGACGAGATCGCGCGCGAGTCCGGCTCGGCGCTGGTCACCATCACCCACGACCCGGCCATCGCGGCGCGGGCCGAGCGCCACTACCGGCTCGACCACGGCCGCCTGGGCGCGACCGCGGATGCGGGCACCGTCGCCGAGGCGGTGGTCCTCTGATGCGCGCGCTCGTCGGGATCGCCGGGGCGATCGTGGAGGCGTGGACCGAGCTGCGGATCCACCGCGGCCGCGTGCTGCTCTCGCTGATCGGCGTCGCGGTGGCCGTCGCCGCCCTGACCGCGGTCGTGGCCGCCGGCGGCATCGCCCGCCAGGCCAGCATCGAGCAGGCCGAGCGATCCAGCGGGCGGCCGGCGAGCCTCTTCCTCTCCGCCTACGCCTCCGGCACCGGCAGCGCCGAGCTCGACGCCGACGCCCTCCAGGCCGCCTGGACCGGCGCGCTCGAGCGCTACTCCATCACCTACGCGAGCCGCTCGACCTACGGCAGCGCGCGCGTCCAGTTCGCCGACGGCGCCGTCGACGTCGCGGTGCAGGCGGTCGACCAGCCCTTCGCCGAGATGCACCGGCTGAAGATCGTGGACGGCGCCTGGTTCACGGCCCGCGACTCCCAGCGCCTCGCTCCCGCCCTCGTCGTCAACGAGCGCTTCTGGGAGCGGATCGGGAGCCCGGATCTGCGCACCCACCCGGTGGTCACCCTGCTCGGCTCCGAGCGCGACGTCACGGGCGTGGTGGTCGGCGTGACCCCCTCCTCGCAGTTCGAGACGGATCCGTCGATGATGATGCTCGCGGACGCCTACCCGGCGGTCGCCCGCGACGTCGATCCGCAGTACGGCGGGCAGGGCGTGCCGAACTACGAGATGTGGGTGCCGCTCGAGGTGGCCGAGCCCCTCGCCGCGGCGGTGGAGCGCGACGTGGCCGGTGCCCTGGGACCCGACGTCGAGGTGTCGGTCGACCGGCAG
Source organism: Rathayibacter sp. AY2B3 (assembly GCF_002931755.1). NCBI lineage: Bacteria > Bacillati > Actinomycetota > Actinomycetes > Micrococcales > Microbacteriaceae > Rathayibacter > Rathayibacter sp. AY2B3. The sequence continues at coordinate 18,246 of NZ_PSUG01000044.1, forward strand.
GACTACCTGGTCTACGACTCCGACCCGTTCGGCGTGCTGACCTGGGTGATCGGCGGCGTGGCGGGCCTGGTGCTGGCGCTCGGCGCGCTCGGACTGCTCAACATCGCCCTGGTCACCGTCCGGCAGCGGATCCGCGAGATCGGCATCCGGCGCAGCTTCGGCGCCTCCTCCGGCCGCATCTTCTTCTCGATCATGATGGAGAGCGTCGTGGCGACCGTGGTCGCCGGAGTCGTCGGCGTGACGATCGCGGTCATCCTCGTCACGAACCCGTGGACCGTGGCCTTCGTGCAGGACAACGGGATCACCGACATCCCGCCGTTCCCGGCCGAGGCGGCGCTGCTCGGGCTCGGGGCGGCCACCCTCGTCGGCGCGCTCGCCGGCCTCGTGCCGGCGATCGTCGCCGTGCGGGTGAAGGTGATCGACGCGATCCGCTACTGAGGCCCGCCGAGGGTGACGACGAGCTCGTCGCCCTCGAGCGCGGCGTGCGCGTCGGAGTAGTGCGCGATCCGGGGCAGCCCCCGGGTGCTCGCGCTCTCGTGGCTCCCCACGACGATCACGCGCATGCCGGCGTCCAGACCCGCCCGGATGCCGGCCTCGGCGTCCTCGAACACCAGCGCGTCCTCGGGGGAGACGCCGAGCAGGGCCGCGGCGGCGAGGTAGCAGTCGGGAGCGGGCTTGCCGTTCGCGACGTCGTGCGCGGTGACGACGGTGTCGGGGGAGGGGACGCCCGCCGCGGCCAGACGAGCGGCGGCCAGTGCCGGGCTCGCGGACGTGACCAGGGCGACGCGCTCGCGGGGGAGCGAGGCGAGGAACGCCGTCGCACCGGGGATCTCGACGGTGCCCTCGGTGTGCTCGAGCTCGTACGCGTCGAGCTCCGCGACGATCGCGTCGACGTCGCTGCCGGCCGGAGCGAAGCGGCGGACGCTGTCGGCGGCGCGGACTCCGTGCACGGCGCCGAGCACCGCGTCGTGGTCGAGAGCGAAGCGCTCGGCGAAGGCACCCCAGATGGTCTCGACGACGGCCGTCGAGTCGACGAGCGTCCCGTCCATGTCGAAGAGGGCTGCACGGGCTCGGAGGAGGTGGGGCATGCGACCATCCTGGCGGTCGCCGCGCCCCGGCGCCTGCCGGTGCGGACAGCGCTCGGACAGCGCGCGATCAGCCCGCCCTCAGGCCACGCATCGCATCGCGGCGCTACGGTGGTCCGAGATCGCGGGCAGACGCCCGGAGGGGAGTGGAGGACGCCATGACGGACGACAACGGAACCGGCACGGACCAGGGCGCGAGCACGGGCGGGGAGGCCTCCGGACCCCGCGCCGGGTGGTACCCGGACCCGGCGGGCTCGTCCCGTCAGCGCTGGTGGGACGGAACCGGCTGGACGGAGTCGCTCCGCGACGCGCCCGCGGCCACTCCGACCGCCCCGGCCGAGAGCGGGTCGGCGCAGGCCGCCGCGACTCCCGTTCCGCCGCCCGCGCCGACTCCGCCCGCCGCCCCCGCGGAGCGTCCCGCCTACGGGGAGACGTCGAGCGGAGCCGCGACGAGCTACGGGCAGTCGGCCTCGGGTCAGTACCCGCAGCAGCCGTCGTCCGCCGACCCGCAGCAGGGCTACGGCCGGCAGCCCGAGGGGCAGCAGCAGCCGCAGCAGGGCTACGGCCAGCAGGCTCCCCAGCAGTACGGCCAGCAGGCTCCCCAGCAGTACGGCCAGCAGGGCTACGGCCAGCAGGCTCCTCAGCAGTACGGCCAGCAGGGCTACCGCCAGCAGGCTCCCCAGCAGTACGGCCAGCAGGCGCAGCAGCCCTCCGGCCAGCAGCAGCCGCAGTACCCTGCCTACGCCGCGGCTCCCGGAGCACCCGTGCAGCAGCGCGACACGAGCATCGTCACCGCCACGTCGTGGATCTGGGTCGTCGTCCTCCTGCCGCTGCTCTCGGCGCTCTCGATCTTCCTGCTCCCGCCGAGCGCCATCGTCGAGTCCTCGATGGCCTCGACCTACGGTCCGAGCTCGTCGATGGGCATGTCGCCCGCGTACTTCCTCGGCCTCGGCGTGCTCCAGGTCGTCGGCTTCCTGCTCTACGCCGCGGAGGTCGTCTTCGCCTTCCTCGACTGGCGCCAGCTGAAGCGGGCCGGCGTGCAGCGTCCCTTCCACTGGGCGTGGGCCTTCCTCGTCCCGCCCTACGTGTACGTGATCGGCCGCAGCGTGGTCGTGAAGCGCGTGACCGGCGGCGGACTCCTCCCGCTCTGGATCTTCCTCGGTGTCGTGGTCGTGTCCTTCCTGATCGCGATCGGCTGGACGGTGTCGCTGTTCTCGCAGTTGACTGCGGCCTTCTCTCCCGGGGGCTTCTGACCCCGTGCGCGCCGCTGATCTCGTCCTGACCGGCGGCGCCGTCTTCACTGCCGACGCCGTGCGCTCCCGAGCGCACGGCGTCGCTGTCGTCGGAGGACGGATCGTCGCGGTGGGCGCCGACGTCTCCGAGTGGATCGGGCCGCGCAGCGAGGTCGTCGACCTCGACGGGCGGATGCTCGTCCCCGGCTTCCAGGACGCCCACGTGCATCCGGTCTGGGGCGGCGCCGCGCGGCTGCGCTGCTGGCTCGGAGAGGGCGGATCGCCCGCCGAGCACCTCGCGACGATCGCGGCCTACGCGGCACGGGAGAGCGGAGCGGAGTGGATCCTCGGCGGCGGCTGGAAGCTGCCCGACTTCCCCGCAGGCACCCCGACCGCGCGCGAGCTCGACACGGTCGTCCCGGACCGGCCCGCCTTCCTCACCAACGCCGACGGGCACGGAGCCTGGGTCAACTCCGCCGCGCTGCGCCTCGCGGGGATCGACCGCACGACGCCGGACCCCGCCGACGGACGGATCGAGCGGCTGGCCGACGGCAGCCCGTCCGGCACTCTGCACGAGGGTGCCATGGACGCGGTCCGCCGCCACCTCCCGCCCGCGAGCGCCGACGAGCTCCACCGCGCGCTGCTCCTCGGACAGCAGACCCTGCACTCGTTCGGGGTGACGGCGTGGCAGGACGCGATCATCGGCTCCTACGGCGACGTGGGCGACCCCGGACCGGCGTACCGCCGCGCGGCGCTCAGCGGCGAGCTGACCGGGCGGGTCCGCGGCGCGCTGTGGTGGGACCGCGGCCGCGGCGTCGAGCAGATCCCGGAGCTGATCGCGCGGCGCGCGGCGCTCGCCGCCGACCGCTTCGCCCCGACGACCGTCAAGATCATGCAGGACGGGATCGCCGAGAACTTCACGGCGGCGATGCTCGAGCCCTACCTCGACGGGCACGGTGGACACGGTCACGGCGACGGACTCTCGATGGTCGACCCGCGCCTCCTGAGCGAGGCCGTGCCGCTCCTGGACGCGGCCGGGTTCCAGGTGCACTTCCACGCGATCGGCGACCGCGCCGTGCGCGAGTGCCTGGACGCGGTCGAGCGGGCGATCGAGGCGAACGGGCGCCGCGGCAACCGTCATCACCTCGCTCATCTGCAGGTCGTGCATCCGGACGACCTGCCGCGCTTCCGGGCGCTCGACGTCGCGGCGAACCTGCAGATGCTGTGGGCCTCGCTGGAGCCGCAGATGGTGGAGCTGACGCTGCCGTTCCTCGGTGAGCGGCGCGGCTCGTGGCAGTACCCCTTCGGCGATCTGCTCCGCTCGGGCGCGGTGCTCGCCGCGGGGAGCGACTGGCCGGTGTCGACGCCCGACCCGCTCGCCGCGATCCACGTCGCGGTGAACCGTCTCTCGGCGCCGTCCGAGCGCGAGCCGGGGTGGAGCGAGGAGGTGTTCCTCCCGGAGCAGCGCGTCGATCTCGGCGCCGCACTCTCCGCCTCCACGGCGGGCTCGGCGTGGGTGAACGGCCTGGAGGCCGAGTCGGGCTCGATCGCCGTGGGACTCGCGGCGGACTTCGCCCTGCTCGACCGGGACCCCTTCGACGGCGACCCCCGCGCGATCGGGGAGACCCGGGTGCTGGGCACCTGGATCGGCGGCGAGCGCGTCCACACCGCAGCGGACGCGCCCGCCTGATCCGGGTCGTTCAGCAGGCGGCGCTCAGCAGGTGATCGCCCCGCCGATGATTCCCGCGAGCAGCCCGCCGGTCGCGGAGGCGATCGCGCCGGGACCGGAGATCGCGCCGATCACCTCGCCGGTCGCGGCACCGCTGACGCCGCTCCCGGCGACGCAGTGACCCCACTCGGGCGAGCTCCAGTCGCTGTTCAGGTGCAGGCCTCCTGCCGCTGAGCGCGACGCCGAGTCCGCGGCGAAGTGGAAGGTGAGCGTGTCGGAGTCGTCGATCGACCAGTGGCCCGACACGGTGCGGCCGCGCCCGACGTCGATCCTCTCCGGGAGCGCGTCCGACGTCTGGGCGCCGTCCGTGAAGCCGACCCCGCCGCCCGCCGACTCGACGATCCGCGTGCCGTCGGTGACGTCGAAGGTCACCGTCGACGCCGATCCGCCCCGTGCCTCGAGGTGCACCCGGCCGCTCGTCTCCTGCCTCGCCGGCTCGGCGTGCGCGGCCTGCGCCGTGAACAGGGGCACCGCCAGCAGAGCGGCCGCCGCCGCGATCAGTGCCGTGCTCGTCTTCTGTCGTTCCATCGTCGTTCCCTCCATCGGAGTCCGATCCAGAAGGGAGGGCTCAGCGCCGCCGGTCGACGAGGGCGAGGACGACGGACGCCACCGCTGCCGCAGCGGCAGCGGTGACCACGACGTCCCACGGATCCTCGGCGCCCACCGCGGTCGCGACGAGGTGCCCGGCCAGGACTCCGACGAACAGGGCCGGCAGCATCAGCCAGATGCGCCGTCTTCGTCGTGCCGCTGTGCCGGCCTGTTCCCTGTCGCCCATGCTCGCCCTCCTGGATCAACCACACAGGAATGGACTACCAGGCGGTCGCGAGGCGCGTCGAGGAGGTGGCGCGATCCGTCAGGCCTCGCTGCGCTGGATGAGGCGGGAGAGGACGATCGCCGAGCGCGTGTGGTCGACGTTGGGCGCGATGCGGACCTTCTCGAGGGCGAGCTCGAGGCTGGGGATGTCGCGCGAGCGGATGTGGACGATCGCGTCGGCGGAGCCGGTGACCGTGCCCGCGTCGACGACCTCGGGGACGGCGGAGAGGATGCGGCGGAGCTCGTCGGGTGCGACTGTGCCGCGGCAGAAGAGCTCGACGTAGGCCTCCGTGGCCATGCCGTCGACGGCGGGATCGACCTTGATCGTGAAGCCGCGGATGACGCCGTCGGCCACCAGGCGGTCGACCCGGCGCTTCACCGCGGAGGCGGAGAGCCCGACCACTCCGCCGATGTCGCCGTAGCCCGCGCGGGAGTTCTGGCGCAGCAGATCGAGGATCTTCCGATCGATGTTGTCCATGCTCCGAGGATAGGCGCGGCCGGAGCGGCGCCTGGACGGCAGCAGAGTGCCACTGGAGATTCGCCACGCCCGGCTATATAGTTGCTCTCGGTCAATAGTTGATCACAGTCAACTAGAACCGCCGCCGTGCTGAAGAGGAGCCCATGTCACACCCCGAACACCGCGCCGCACCGCGCGGAACCGCCGCGCCGCACGCCCCCGCCGGGCCTGACGGCGCCATGTCGCACCGCCAGGTGCTCGAATCGCTCAGCGGCCTGCTGCTGGGCATGTTCGTCTCGATCCTCGCGGGCACGGTCGTGTCGACCTCGCTGCCCCGGATCATCTCCGACCTCAAGGGCGACCAGAACGCCTACACCTGGGTCGTCACCGCGACCCTGCTCGCGACCACGGTCTCCACCCCGCTCTGGGGCAAGTTCGCCGACCTGTTCAACCGCAAGCTGCTGATCCAGCTCGCCCTCGGGCTGTTCGTCGTCGGCTCCGCGCTGGCCGGCTTCTCGCAGGACACGAACATGCTGATCGTCTTCCGCGTGTTCCAGGGCCTGGGCGCCGGCGGACTCGCCGCGCTGAGCCAGATCATCATGGCCGACATCATCAGCCCCCGGGAGCGCGGCAAGTACGCCGGCCTCTTCGGCGGCGTGATGGCGATCGGCACCGTCGGCGGACCTCTGCTCGGCGGCGTCGTCACCGACGCGTTCGGCTGGCGCTGGAACTTCTTCATCGCGATGCCCGTCGCGATCGTCGCGATCATCCTCCTCCAGGTGACGCTGCGCCTCCCCGCGCACCCCAAGCGCACCGTGAAGATCGACTACCTCGGCGCCGTGCTCATCGCGGGCGGCGTGTCGCTCCTGCTGATCTGGGTCTCGCTCGCCGGCAAGAACTTCGACTGGGCCTCGTGGGAGACCGCGGTCATGGTCGGCGGAGCCGTCGTGCTGCTCATCGCAGCCGTGATCACCGAGCTCACCGTGTCCGAGCCGATCATCCCGATGGGCATGTTCAAGAACCGCACCTTCAGCCTCGCCGTCGTGGCGAGCATCTCGGTCGGCGTCTCGATGTTCGGCGTCGCGGTGTTCCTCGCGCAGTACATGCAGCTCGCCCGTGGAGCCACGCCGACCCAGTCGGGTCTGCTCACCATCCCGATGATGGCCGGCCTGCTGATCGCCTCGACGATCTTCGGCGGGATCATCTCGCGCACCGGCAAGTGGAAGGCGATCATGATCAGCGGCGGCGTGCTCGCCGTGATCGGGACCTCGCTCCTCAGCACCCTCCGCTACGACACCGACCTGGTCCTCGTGGGGATCTACATGGCCGTCCTCGGTGCGGGCCTGGGCATGCTGATGCAGAACCTCGTCCTCGTGGTGCAGAACTCGATCGAGGTGAAGAACCTCGGCGTCGCGACCAGCGCGGTGACGTTCTTCCGCAGCCTCGGCGGCACCGTCGGCGTCTCGGTCCTGGGCTCGATGCTCGGCACCGTGATCGCCGACCGGATCAAGACCGGCATCGCGGGCCTCGCTCCGGCCGACCAGGCGCTCGCCGCACAGGCGCTGGGCAGTGGCACGATCCCGCAGCCGGCGACTCTGCCCGACGCCGTGCGCGTCGTGGTCGAGAGCGCCTACGGCATCGGTGTGGGCGACGTGTTCCTCTACAGCATCCCGCTCGCGGTCGTCACGCTGATCGCCGTCATCCTCCTGCCCAACGTGAGCCTGGGCTCGAAGAACGCGGTGCAGCTCAAGGCGGAGCCCACCACTCCGCTGCAGGCTGCGGAGGACGCGCTCATCGCCGCCTCCGACGGCCAGGCGGCTCTGCGCCCCGTCGGCCAGGCGCGGCGGACGGACGACGCGACGCACGCCCGCGAGGGTCGCGAGACCACTCCCGAGCACGGCCGTCACGCCGACGAGGAGCGGCAGGAGGAGGCCGTCGGGCGCGCCCGACACGCCGCTCCCACCGGCTCCGTCGACGTGATCGAGCGCTCCTGATGCCCGCCGCCGCGCCCTCGGCCGAGGCGCTGCACGAGGTCGAGGAGCAGATCACCGCGCTCGCCGTCCAGGTGCGTCTCGCCGTCCGGGACGCGGCGGCGTCGATCGATCCGGCGCTGCCGCCCTTCGGACTGCGTCTGCTGCGGATGCTCGAGCGGTGCGGCCCGGTCCACTCCGGTGCCGTGGCGGAGCGGCTCGGCGTCGACCGCAGTGCGATCAGCCGCCAGGCCCGTCAGCTCGCCGATCTGGGACTGGTCGAGATGACCTCCGATCCCGCCGACGGCCGGGCGCGGTTCCTCTCGCTCAGCGCTGCCGGGTGCGAGCGGATGCGCGATCTCGGCGGGGAGCAGCGGCAGCGGATGCAGGAGGCGCTGAGCGCCTGGCCCGAGGAGGACCTGCGCGCGTTCGCGGGATATCTGGAGCGGCTGACCGCGGCGGAATGAGTCGCGGGATCTGAGCGAGTGGCGCGGACCGATGGGGTCCGCGCCACTTCTGCGTGTGCGCGCCTGTCGGCGGGGTGCGTCCAGCGCTTCGTCTCGCGCCACGAGCGCGTGTGTGCGACAGAGCCGATCCATGGTTCCTGAGATGTTCTCACTCAGGAGGCGGTGACCGTGTTCCCCTTCGACCACGCCGCAGCGGCGGAGCTGGTCCGCGCTTCCGCTGAGGCCGCCGCCGCCCTGTCCTCCCAGGGGATCCTGCGGTCCGCTGCCGCCGAGCACGCCCTCCAGGAGTTCCGGGGCGCGTACGTCGGCGCGAGGAAGGCCGAGGAGGAGCGGCAGCGCCGGGAGGCGTACGCGGCGTGGGAGACGCGGGCGGCCGAGCGGGAGCAGCGGCGCCGCCTCGACCCGGCCGCGGCCCTCGCAGCCGGGGTCGACGAGGTCGTCGACCGTCCGCCGTCCGACCGGCCCGTCGTGCCGCCGCCGATCCGTGCGGCGTTCGCCCCGCGGTCGGTGGCCCGCACGTCCCCGGTGGGGTCCGCCGGGGGTGGCACGACCTCCGCCGACCCCGAGCACCTCGACGTCTTTGTCTCGCAGACCCGGCAGGCGGACGAGGCGTTGCGCTCGCGCCTCCACGATCTGATGGCCGCCTGGGGAGCGTTCGGCAACCGCTGCTCGTGGGCGCCGGTCGAGTCCTTCTCGGTGCTCCAGGGCTTCCGCGAGCTGCTGTCGATCTGCGCGGCCGACGCGACCTGGGTCGAGCAGATCTCCCTGGCCTTCGCGGCCGCCGGGGGAGGAGCGCTCTCCACCCCTGTCCTCGACACCGTCAGCACCCTGGCACGGCCCCTTCGGGGGCCGGCGCCTCCTCGACTCCCTCGCGGCGCTCTCGTCCGCCCGAGAGGGCCGGGATCGGGTGGTGGAGTTCGTGCGGAATTCCGCGGAACGGCTCGAGATCGAGGGCTGGTGGCCGCGGCACGGCGCGGCCGGGCCCGATGTGTGCGGCCTCGGCGACGGCCTGACGGGCGCGAGTTACAGCTACGACTGGTGGGCCCCCGCGGGCACCGATGTCGAGGGGGATGCGCGGAAGGTCGCGGACTCCTGGGGGTCCCTGGGGATGACGGGGCGGGTGACCGATTCGACTCCGCGCCCGACGGTGTACGGGGCGGGTGGACCGGTGCTGCGGGCGAGGTTCGTCACCGGCGCTGTCGAGGAGATGGACATGATCGGGGCCGAGATGCCGTGCGTGCCCGGCGATGTCGAAGCGCTCCTCCTCGAGGACGAGGCGCAGCGAGCGGACGGCGTGGTCCTCCCGGGCGACGAGGGGATCGTGCTGCAGCCGCGCGAGAATCAGATGATGCCGACGCCGGACGAGGGTCCGGCCTCAGCGCGGTGAGCCCACCAGTCGCGCGACGTGCACGACGAAGGCGCGGCGGCGGTCCCGGGTCTCCTCGCCGCCGCGGGACGCGAAGGGGGTGAGGTGCCAGATCTCGCAGAGGCCGAGGAGGGCGATGAAGAGGTCGTCGGCGGACCAGCTCGCGTCGACGACGCCGGTGCGCTGCCACTCGAGGACCCGGGCCTCGGGGGCGGGGACCCCGCCGAGATGCTCGCCGGCCTCCTCCCACACGCCGGCGCCCTCCAGGCGCGCCCAGGTGAGCAGGCGGAGGAACTCCGGGTGCTCCCAGACGTGGTCGAACATGCGGCCCGCGAGATCGGGGAGGTCCGCCGCGTCGGCGAGGAGCGTCTCGTCGAGGGCGCCGAGCGCCTCGACGACGGTCGCGACGAACAGCCCGCGCTTGCCACCGTAGTACGCGTAGAGGCGCTCCTTGTTCAGGCCCGCAGCAGCCGCCACCCGGTCGACCCGGGCGCCCGCGAAGCCGTGGGCGGCGAACTCGACGGACGCGGCGCGGAGGATCCGCTCGCGAGCGGGCGTCAGCGGATCGGATCTCGGTTCCATGGTTCACCTCCGGGCGCTCGAACGATACACTCCTCCTTGCCCAACCAACTGGTTGGGGTGGTTCGGCCCCGATGACGCGGCTCGGATCCGGACCCGCCGGTCCCGCTCCGCTCCGTGTGAAAGGCCGCCATGCCCTCCCCGTCCGCTCCCTCCTCCGCCCGCCGCTGGTGGGTGCTCGTGATCCTCGCGCTCACGCAGCTCGTCGTCGTGCTCGACGGCACCATCGTCACGATCGCCCTCCCCGCCGCGCAGGCGGACCTCGGCCTCACCGACGTCGAGCGCCAGTGGGTCGTCACCGCCTACGCCCTCGCGTTCGGCGCGCTCCTGCTCCTGGGCGGCCGCATCGCCGACTACACCGGGCGCAAGCGCACCTACCTGATCGGGATGATCGGCTTCGGCGCAGCCTCCGCCTGGGGCGGCCTCGCCACCTCCGGCACCGAGCTGATCGCCGCCCGCGGGCTGCAGGGCGCCTTCGCTGCGCTGCTCGCTCCGGCCGCTCTGGCCCTCCTCACCGTCTCCTTCCCCTCCGGCCGCGAGCGGGGCACGGCCTTCGCCGTCTTCGGAGCGGTCGCCGGAGCGGGCGCCGCCGTCGGCCTCGTGCTGGGCGGGCTGCTGACCGAGTTCGCCGACTGGCGCTGGTGCCTGCTCGTCAACGTCCCCGTCGTCGTGGTCGGCGCGATCGCCGGCCAGCTGCTCGTCACCGAGAGCCGCGCGGAGGGGCGCAACCGCTTCGACGTCGCCGGGACGATCACCGTCGCGCTCGGGCTCGGGAGCGTCGTCTACGGCTTCACCCTCGCCGAGCAGGGCTGGCTCCGCGTCGACACCCTCGGCTTCCTCCTGGTCGGCGTGCTGCTGCTGGCGCTCTTCGTGCGGATCCAGGCCCGCTCCGACCACCCGTCGCTGCCGCTGCGCATCGTCGCCGACCGCGTCCGCGGCGGAGCCTTCCTGGTGCAGGCGATCGTCGGCAGCGTGATGATCGGCTCCACCCTCTACCTGACCCTGCACCTGCAGCTGGTCCTGGGCCTGCCACCGCTCGAGGCCGGCCTGGCCAACCTGCCGATGACGGTGACGATCATGATCGTCGCGGGAGTCGCCGCCAAGCTGCTGCCGCGCACCGGCCCGCGCGTGCTGATGATCGTCGGCCCGCTGATCGCGGCCGCCGGGCTCCTCTACCTGAGCCGCATCACCCCCGACGGCGGCTACCTCCTCGAGGTGCTGCCCGCGCTGATCCTCCTGGGCGTCGGCATGGCGATGGTCTTCGTGCCGCTGCAGAACCTCGCGCTCACCGGAGTCGCGGCTCACGACGCCGGTGCCGCCGGAGCGACCGCCAACGCCGCCATGCAGATCGGCGGCTCGATCGGGCTGTCGATCTTCACGACCCTCTACGCGGGAGTCGCGGGCGAGCAGCAGTCGCCGGTCGCGTTCGTCGACGGCTACTCCGCGGTCTTCGTCGCGGCCGCGATCGGACTGGTCGTCGCCTCCGTCGTCGCCGTCGCGATGATCCGGGTGAAGAAGGAGGAGTTCCTCGCCCAGGCTCCGAAGGAGGCCGTCGCCCACCTGGGCTGATCCCGGCCTAGGCTCGGAAGCGCCATGCAGCCACTGACCGAGACCGAGATCCGCGAGTCCTTCGTCAACGCCTCCCGCAAGGAGGTCGCCGATCTCGCGCTGCCGAAGGACTTCGACGCGCTGGACTGGTCGGTCATCGACCATCTCGGCTGGCGCGACCGGCGGATGGGCCGCCGCGCCTACGTCGTCGTGCCGCTGGAGGAGCGCCTCGTCGGGATCCTGCTCACCCAGGCCGACGCCCTGCCGCGCTCGCGGGCGCAGTGCTCGTGGTGCCGCGACGTGCAGCTCCCGAACGACGTCGTCTTCTTCGGGGCGCGGAAGGCCGGAGCGGCCGGGCGGGCGGGGGACTCGCTCGGCACGCTCGTCTGCTCCCGCTTCGAATGCTCGGTGAACGTGCGGCGGCGCCCGTCGGTCGCCTACATCGGGTTCGACCTCGAGGCGGCGCGAGCGCAGCGGATCGCGACTCTGCAGGCACGCACCGAGGGCTTCGCGCGCGAGGTGCTCGGCGAGGCGTGACCGCGCGAGGTGCTCGACGAGGCGTGGCCGCGGCGAGGTGCTCGGCGAGGCGTGGCCGCGCTCAGCGGCGCGTGGATGCGCGGACGTGCATCCGCTCGCCCTGGCGGCCGAACAGGCTGAGGAACTCGACCTGCTGCTCGTCGGCGCGACCGAACCAGTGCGGCACCCGGGTGTCGAACTCGGCGGCCTCGCCCGCCGGCAGCACCAGATCGTGCTCGCCGAGCCGCAGGCGGAGCCGCCCGCTCAGCACGTAGAGCCACTCGAAGCCCTCGTGGGCACGTTGCTCGGCGGGCTCCGGCACCGGCCCCGGTGGGAGCGTGTGCTTGAACGCCTGGAGCGCGCCGGCGTCGCGGCTGAGCGGCTGGATGAGCATGCCGTTCCGTCGCATCGGCCGCCCGTGCACGCGGGGATCCTCCGGCGCGGCGCCGACGAGCTCGTCGAGCGGTGCCCCGAGGGCGCGGGCGATCGGGAGGAGCAGCTCCAGCGTCGCGCGCCGACCGCCGCTCTCGAGGCGCGAGAGGGTGCTCGCCGAGATGCCGGTCTCGGCCGCGAGGGACGCGAGGGTGCGGTCGCGCCGGGTGCGCAGGCGTCGGAGGCGCGGGCCGACGGCGGCGACGAGGACGTCGCGGAGACTGCGGCCGAGGGCGGTGGCGGCGGCGAGGCCGACGAAGGAGGCGCCGAGGATCAGGAC
>NZ_PSUG01000045.1:0-30217 GCF_002931755.1 Rathayibacter sp. AY2B3
AGCAGCACTCCGGCGCGGCGTCGCCGATAGACCCGGGAGGGCAGGCGGCGGGGCGGCGGAGTCACCGGGACAGGCTACGACGTGGCGACGGTCAGAGCGGCCTCGTGCGCGGTCGCGGGAAGTCGTCGGGTCGCATACATGGAGTCGCTGGGCGCATCAGCGCTGACCCCTATCGGCGGATTGCCTCGCCACCCGCGACTCTCAGCGGTGGACGGGTGCCTGTGCTGCGTGCCGGGTGCGGGGTCGTCAGTGCGTGGGGACCCGCTCCGGACGGATGCGCTCGGGCACGGGGACGAGCGCGTGGGTGATCGCGCTCGAGAGGGTGAAGGCGCTGGAGTCGAGGTGCGAGGAGTGCCCGAGGCGGGTCGCCTCGGAGGCGCGCTGCTTCGCTCCGGAGGCGGGCCGGATGTCTCCTGAGAGGCTGATCTCGCCGAACGCGGCGATCCCGGGCCGCAGCGGCGTGTAGGCGTGGGCGGAGGCGATGGCGACCGCGATCGCCAGGTCCGCCGCCGGCTCCACGAGCTTCACGCCACCGACGGTCGACACGTAGACGTCGCAGCGCCGCAGGGGGATGCCCGCCTGGCGCTCGAGGACCGCGAGAATCATCGCGACCCGGGACGCGTCGACTCCGTTCGTGACGCGGCGGGGGTGCTCACCGTCGTTCGCGATCACGAGCGCCTGGATCTCGACGGGGAGCGCGCGGCGCCCCTCCATCGCGACGGTGACGCAGATGCCCGGGGTGGGGAAGCGGGTGCGGCTGAGGAACAGACCGCTCGGGTCGGGGATCTCGGCGATGCCCTCGGCGGTCATCTCGAAGCAGCCCACCTCGTCCGTCGGGCCGAAGCGGTTCTTGAGGGAGCGGACGAAGCGCAGCGCCGTCTGCCGGTCGCCCTCGAAGTGGCAGACCACGTCGACCAGGTGCTCGAGCAGGCGCGGCCCCGCGATGGAGCCGTCCTTCGTGACGTGTCCGACGAGCACGAGGGGGAGTGCCCGCTCCTTGCAGACGCGGATGAGGGTCGCGGCGACTTCGCGGACCTGGCTGGGACCGCCGGGCAGGCCGTCGACGGTGTCGCTTGCGACCGTCTGCACCGAGTCGACGATGAGCAGGTCCGGTCGGACCTCGTCGATCTGACCGAGGACCGTGGCGAGGTCGGTCTCGGCCGCGAGGAAGAGGCTGTCGTGCATCGCGCCGGTGCGCTCGGCCCGCATGCGGACCTGCGCGGCCGACTCCTCAGCGCTGACGTAGAGGACCCGCTGGCCCTCGGCCGCGGCCCGGCTCGCGACCTCGAGCAGGAGGGTCGACTTGCCCACACCGGGCTCTCCCGAGAGCAGCACGACCGCGCCGGAGACGATCCCGCCGCCGAGCACGCGGTCGAGCTCGCCGACGCCGGTGGGGCGGTGCGCCGCCGACGTGGTCTCGATCTCGGTGATGGGCCGGGCGATGCGGCCGGCGGCCGGAGCCACCGCGGCGACCGCGCGGACGAGGCCCGTGCGCTCGGTGCTCTCGATCACGGAGCCCCACTGCTGGCACTCGCCGCAGCGGCCGACCCACTTCGCGGTCGTCCATCCGCACTCCGAGCAGCGGTAGGGGGCGGTGCGCGTCTTCGAGGAGGCCATGAGGTCCTTTCGGGGCGGAGGAGGGGGACGAGCGCGACGCTACGGGGGACCCCCGACACCGTCGCTCGTTCGAACGTGTCTTCGACAGTACCGCCGACCATCGATGACGGGAGCGGGGCGCGCCAGGCGGGGGAGAGGTCTTGTGGAGGCCGGCTGTGGAGGAGCATCGCCGCCGAGGTGCGGGAGCGGCGGATCCCGCCACGGAAGACGGCTCCGCCCCGAGCGCCGCCCGGTCGGCGTCGGACGTCTGCGGGAGACTGGGGGCATGTCCTCGACAGTGCACGTCCTCAAGTCCGGCCGCTCGATCGGCGTCAGCTGGTCCGGCATCGAGGGCGCCGAGCGGGTCGTCGTCCTGGCGCATCCCGCTCCCGGCTCCTCGGACTTCGACCCCGACCCGGAGGCGACCACGCGCCACGGCGTGCGCCTGCTCTCGTTCGACCGCCCGGGCTACGGCGCCTCCTCCCTCCTGACCGACCTCGACCCCGCCGGAGCGGGCGTCGGAGCCAGCCCCGAGCAGGCCGCCGCCGACATCGCCGAGTACCTCGCGACCGTCGGCATCGCCTCCGTCAGCGCCGCCGGCTGGTCGGCGGGAGGTCGAGTGGCCCTCGCGCTCGCCGCGAACTACCCCGGTCTCGTGGAGCGCGTCGCCGTGATCGGCACGCCCGCTCCCGACGACGCCGTGCCGTGGGTGGGCGACGAGAACCGCACCGAGCTCGCCCGCCTCGCGACCCTCCCGCTCGACGAGGCCGTCCGCTCGCTCACCCGCACCCTCGGGGGCGCCTTCGGTCCGACGCCCGCCCCCGACGCCCTGCTCGGGATGCTCGGCTCCGGCGACGCCGACGCCGCGGTGCTCGAGACCCCCGGCGTCCGCGAGCGCCTCTCGCGCATGCTCGAGCGCGCCGTCGCCCAGGGCACGCTCGGCATGGCCGCCGATCTCATCGGCTACAGCGTGCAGGACTGGGGCTTCGCCGTCGAGTCCGCCGAGCCGCCAGCGCTCCTCCTCTACGGCGCCGAGGACGCGGTGGCCGGCCGCCGCCACGCCGAGTGGTACGCCGCTCGCCTGCCCGACTCCCGACTCGAGGTGGTGGCCGGCCGCGGCCACCTGCTCGCGATCCCGGAGTGGGACCGCGTGCTCGGCTTCCTCCTCCCCGCCTGACCGCCGTCCTTCCGCTCGATTGGCGCGACTTCCGGCCGTCGCGTACACTCGACCCCGGTACCGTGTCCGAGCGGCCGAAGGAGCATGTCTCGAAAACATGTGTGGGCTTGCGTCCACCGTGGGTTCAAATCCCACCGGTACCGCCACTGTGAGGCCCTCTACTTCTGCGGAAGTAGGGGGCCTCAGTCGTTCGCGGTCGGCGGGGCTCCGACGTCCGTTGGTCCGCGGGCGCGATCCGACGGACGTCGACTCCCGCCGCTTCCTCGAGCGGGCCTGCTCAGGAACCGCCGACCGCAGGCCAGTCCGTCGTCAAGAACGCCTCGACGGCGCGATGCCGGAAGCGGTATCGGGGGCCGCGCCTGATGATCCCGCGCACGCGGTCCAGCCGCTGCGACGTGGTGCCGGCGTCGGTGGCTTTCGCGAATCCCGCGCCGTTCGCGATCGTGGACAGGGTCCTCTCCTCGACCGGCAGTCCGGCCATCGCTTCGAGGAATTCGCGCTCGCGCTGCGGAAGACGGTCGAGGATGCGCTCCACATGGGCGGTCGCCTCCTGTTCCGCCGCCGTCCACCCGTCGAGGACCTCGCTCCGGGTGATCAGCTCTCCCGTACCCGCGTACCACGCCCGCTGGCCGGCGAGCTGGAAGAGGAAGGGCTCACCCTGGCAGAGATGGATGATCGTCTCGGCCGCATCGGAGGCCATGCGGATCCGGCTGAAGCCGCCCTCCTCGTCCGTCACCTCCCACCCGTCGGTGATGAATGGACGCAGCGCACTTCGCAGGTCGTCGTCGTCGATCGGAGCCAGCACCGTGGTCTCGAAGCGGCGGATGAAGGTCGCGCCCTTCCGCGCGGTCGAATCCTCGAACTCCGGCAGGCGCGTCAGATACACCGCGATCGGAAGCGACCGGGTGATCAGCAGGCCGCCGGGCGCCTCCACCTCGACCTCGTGGGTGATCACGTCCCCGAGCGCGATCAGCACCTGCGAGAGCTGCTTCTCGTCGGTGATGTTCTGGATCTCGTCGAGATGGATCAGAACGACCCTGTCGATCTCGATCGCCTTGCGGCCGATCTCGACGAGGAGGTCCGACAGAGCTGTGTGAGGCTCTTGGCCCTCCTGCGATTCTCGGAGAGCGAGCGAGTACCCGCTGACGGCTATCGACTGCACCCGAGCGAGCAGAGTCGCGATCCTCTTCTCCGCCCGTGCTGAGATCCCTGCCTTGTCGGCGAGGGTCAGGCACTCGCTCGCGAGTCGCTTGATCACGTCCGTGCCCAGCGCGATGCGGATCTGAGGAGTGACCAGGTCTCCGCGAGCCGCCGCGTCGGCTGCGATGCGTCGCACGAGGGTCGACTTGCCCAGACCCGGTTCGCCGAGGATCGTCCGACCGCGCTCGAAGAGCCCACTGGACAGCCGGGGACGCAGAACGTCGCGCCAGTCGCTGAGTTGCCGGACGCGACCCGCCCAGACGGCGGGCACGACATCGGAGCCGGGCTGGAAGGGATTGCTCAGAGCACCTCGCACGCTGGTAAATTTACCACGCCGCTTGTTCGGGCGGTAAACTTTACCGGCTCGATCGTCCCGCTGCTGGTCGAACGGACCACAGGAGCCGGGCCCTTCCTCCTCGGCGGTCGCGACAAGCGGGTCAGCCCGCGCGGAGCAGCCAGGAGCGGCCGGCGCGCAGGGCCCGGTACAGGCGGCCGACGGCGTGGTCGGCTTCGGCCGAGCCGACGTCCGAGAAGGAGCCCGCGCCGCCCCAGAGGCCGAGCGCCTCGGCGGCCGCTGCCCGGAGGTCCCGGTGGGTCGTCACTCCGGCGAACAGTCCGTCGAGCCAGTCGGCGGCACGGGTACGCGACGTGTCGTCCTGAGCCCGCGCGACGTCGCGCACCTCAGCGACCGCCGCCGTGATCTCGGCGAGCACGGCGGCGGTCGTGCGGTCCATGCTCCTGAGCCTAGGAGCGGGAGCGCTGCGACGCGGCGTGGGTCAGGAGCGTCGCCACGACTCCGACGAGCACGCCCAGCGCGGTCTCGAGCGCCCGGTCGCGCAGCAGCACGAGCTCGTCGACGGGGTGCGCGAGCTCGACCATGAGGATCGCGAGCGGAGTGACGAAGGCGAGGGTCAGGCCGTAGTTGCGGCCGACGACGAGCTCGGCGGTCATCTGGAGGAGCACCACCACCACGATCACCGCGAGCGGGGAGAGCGGCAGTGCCAGGAGCGCGGCCGCGATCAGGACACCGACGATCGTGCCGAGCATCCGGTGGCCGGCGCGCACGAGGCGGGCGCCGGCGTCCGCTCCCGAGACGGCGGCGACGGCGGAGACCATCGCCCAGTAGGGATGACCGAGGCCGGTCGCGGTCGGGATGACGCCCGCTACCAGGACGACGGCGCCGAAGCGGAGCAGGGCCGCTCGGGTCGCAGGGCGGGTGGCGGCAGCGCGGAAGGAGGCGCGCCACGGCGTCGGGGCGAGGCGACGGGCGCGCGGAAGGGCGAGTCCGCTCAGGCCGACGACGAGGGAGAAGGCGGCGGAGCCCGCGGCCAGGGCGAAGGCGAGCGGGATGCGCGAGGGCTCGGAGGGGACGGATGCGCAGGCGGTGACGGCGAACACGGGGAACAGCGGCCCGGGCGGGTGCCAGTGCAGCGCGTCGCTGAGGTAGACGGCGGCGACGGTCACGGCGACCACCACAGGGATGATCAGCCAGTCGCGGTGAGGGGAGAGGGAGACGACGGTGCCGAGGGTCACGGTCGCGACGAGGAACGCGGCGGCCGACAGCTGCATCAGCAGGCGCGGCCGGTGGGTGTGCTGGCGACCGTAGAGGGCCGTGAAGGCGCCGAAGGTCGCGTAGAGGGCGAGATCGGTGCGGCCGAGCGCCCAGAGGACGAGCAGGGGGACGGCGATCGAGACGCCGGCGCGCAGGGCGACGCGGTGGGCGCCGGCGTGCGGGCCGAAGGCGAGGAGATCGCGGGGGTGGGGCAGAACGGGGGTGGTGGCCATCGTGTCCTCTGATCGGGGTCCGAGCGGCGGCGGCCGGAGAAGTGGTTCACGGGTGAAGCAGATATACTTTACGCGTGAATCACTCTGCAAGCCAGCCGGGCGACGCGGTCGACGAGATCAGGGCGGGCTGGGCGGTGCTGCGACCCGAGCTCGACACCTCCGCCGTCGATGTCCTCGGGCGGGTGATCCGCGCCTCCGCACTGATCGTGCGGGCGACGGAAGAGCTGCTCGCCGCCCACGGGCTGACCCGCGGCGAGTTCGACGTGCTCTCCACGCTGCGTCGCGCCGGCACTCCGCAGTCGCCGACGACCCTCCGGACGATCGCCCTCGCCTCCGCGCCAGCGATCACCAAGCGCGTGCACTCGCTGGAGCGGCGGGGCCTGGTACGGCGCTCCGCCAACCCGGCGGACGGGCGCGGCTCGCTCGTCACGCTGACTCCCGAGGGGGAGGAGCTGGTCGACCGGGCCTTCCCCGAGGTGCTCGACGCCGAGCGGGCGCTGCTCTCGGGGGTGCCCGCCGATCTGCGGGCGGAGGCGTCGCGCTCGCTCCGCGCGGTGCTCGCGAGCGTCGAGGCGGCCGCGAGCCGGTGACCCGCACGGTGACCGCGAGGCGGTGGGCGCTCGCTACCGTGGTCCCATGCGCCTGACCTCGAGCTTCACCGTGCCGACGCGGCCGCCGGTGCTGCAGCTGGTCAAGACGGCGGCGGCCACGGTCGTCACGTGGCTCCTGGCTGCCGTCGTCTTCCCGGGGACGCTGCCAGTCTTCGGCGCGATCGCGGCACTCCTCGTCGTCGCGCCGAGCATCAACCAGTCGTTCTCCAAGGCCCTCGAGCGCTCGGTCGGCGTCATCATCGGCGTGATCGTCGGATCCGTGATCGGCACGGTGCTCGGCGGCGAGAGCATCATCGTGCTCCTCGCGATCGTTGCCGCGATCGCCGTCGGGTGGGCCGTGCGCCTGACCCCCGCCTCCGCGGTGCAGATCCCGATCAGCGCGATGCTCGTGCTCTCGGTGGGCGCGGTCACGCCGAACTACGCCCTCGACCGGATCCTCGAGACCCTGCTGGGCGCGGCCGTGGGAGTCGTCATCAACGTGCTCATCGTCCCTCCGGTCGTGCTGGCGCCGGCCGAGAGGGCGATCGGAGACCTCACCGCCCAGCTTGCGGCCGCACTCGACGACCTCGGCGACGCCCTCCAGGCCCCCGTCCCGCGACGCCGGCTCGACGAGCTGCTGATCAACGCCCGGCTGCTGCAGACCATGCAGAGCAAGGCGGAGGAGGCGATCGCGACCGGCGAGGAGTCCCTCCGACTCAACCCGCGCCGCTCCGCCCACCGCGATCGGCTGCTGGCCCTCGACTCCGTCGTCCCGCGGCTGGGGCGCATCGTGACCCGGGTCCGCGGCATGACGCGGACCGTGCACGACCTCTACGACGACGAGCTCGTCGGGGAGCCGACGATCGCCGACATCGCGGTCCAGCTGCACCGGGCCGCCCACGATCTGCGGCTCCTCGTGCAGTCCTCGGTCGACGTTCCCGAGCCGGAGGCGATCACGGACGAGCTGCCCGCTCTCACCGCGCCGCTCGTGATCGCGACTCCGCACCCGCAGCACTGGATCCTGCTGGGGGCGCTCGCCGAGGACCTGCGGCGCATCCGCGAGGAGATCGTCGGCGCGGAGTCCTGACGGGCGGGCGCCGAGGGGCGTCGGCGAGAGGGCTGCTCTCGCGGGGGCTCGGCGTCTCGCGGCACCGGACGTGCGGGGCGTGCTGGTCCGCGGTGATCAGCCTTCCTGCTCGCCGTCCTTCCTCGATCCGCCGCCCTCGACGAGCTCGCCCTCGCCCGGATCGGGAGCGGCCTGGTGCAGCGCATCGGGGTCGCTCGCCTCGGCGTGGAGGGTCTTGCCCTCGGCGATGAGGGAGTCGTCGTCCACGAGGATCCCGGCCAGCTCGGTGATGCGGCCCCGGAGGGCGCCGATCGGATCCTCGGTGGGCGCGTCCTCCTCGGAGTGGTCGACCTCCGAGTCGGGGTAGCGGCGGAGGGCGGCCTCGTCCCGGTCGGGCTGCGGGGCGCGGGCGTGCTCGACGCAGAGGCGCGCGACCTCCTCCGCGTGCGCGTGCATCACGGAGTGGGAGGCGTCGGGGATCTCCCAGGCCCGCGCGTGCGGCATCGACCGGGCGATCTCCTCCGCCCACTCGCGCGGCACGAGCCGGTCGAACTCGCCGCGGATGACGAGGGCGGACGCGCGGATCCGGGGGACGGTCTCCTCGATCCGGTAGTGCATCATCTCGGGCAGCACGCGGGAGAACCAGCGCGGACCGCAGAGGAGGTAGGCGCCCGCCGCGAGGATCGCGACCTTGAGCGGCTCCCGGACGCTCGACTGGGCGAAGCGGAGCGCGGCGGTCGGGAGGCGGCGCTCGTGCCGGTTCATCACCGGTCCGAGCAGGACGATGGTGGTGAGCTCGGGGCGGCGCGCAGCGAGCTCGGCCACCACCTGGGTCCCCATCGAGTGGCCGAGGACGACGGGATCGTCGAGGCCCAGCTCGTCGATGACGGTGCCGACCAGCTCGGCGTAGTCGCCGATGTCCATGCGCCGCGCGTCGATCGGGTGCGGCACGCCGCCGAAGCCCGGCAGATCGAGAGCGTGCACCGGGCCGAACTCGTTGAGCGCGGGCGCGAGGCGCTCGAAGTAGGTGGCCGCGACTCCGATCCCCGGCACGAGGACGAACGTGCGCTCTCCGTCGCGCCCCACGGTGCTCACCCGCGCCCAGACGTCGCGGTGGTGAACGCGCTGGACCGAGACATCGGTGCTGCGGGTGCGGCGGTGCGGATCCCGCCCGCGGGAGCGCGTGGTCGCGAAGACGTCGCGGACCCCGCGCCTCAGGGTGGTGGCGAGGGTGGGGAGGAGGTCGCTCGGGCGGAGCACAGGGCCTCCTTCGATCGGGGGAGTCGGTCGCTGCGAGCCTAAGCGCTCGCCGCCGGGCTCAGATCAGCATGTCGTCCGCCCTGTGGAGGATCAGACGGGCCGGCCCGGTGTGGAGGACGCCGTTCGTCAGGGGAGCGGTCCGGACGCCGCCGCGCCTCCGCATCGCCCGGAACGCCCCGGGGGCGAGCACGACGTCCATCCAGGCGCAGGGGTTGGCCGGTCGTCCGCCCTGGAACTCGATCCGCTCCCCGCCCTGCTCGATCGCGAAGGTGCGGCCGGCGAGCGCGTCGACGTCGGCGCCGCGGACGATGATGTTGCGGCGGGTGTCGGCGGGGTCGAAGGGCCCTGCGCCGAGCTCGACCGCGATGTGCTCGAGGATCTCGACCGCGAAGAGCGTGATCGCCGCGGGCCGGTGCGCGCGCTGGGCGAAGAAGCGGTCGCCGACGATGCCGAGGCCGGCGCGGATCTCGATCCGCTCGGGCTGCTCGTTGCCCTCGGACGGGACCGGGCCGTCGGCGGGGCGGCCCTCGTAGCGGTGCAGCGGAGAGACGACGAAGCCCACGAGCTCGATCGCGGCAGCCTCCATGAGCCCACGCTACGCCGTGCGGGGATGCGGCGGCGTCCGCCCGCCGGGAGGCTCCGCGGCGCGTTCCGAGGCTCCGCGGAGGAGGGGACCTCTCGGCGCTGCGGCGGCGTCCCGGGAGGGAGCCCTCGGCACCGCCGCCGCCGATTCGCGGAGGGGGCTCCCGGCATGTATAGTCGTACCTCGTTGCGTGCGCCTCTGGGTCACGCGATGGACTGCGCCCGTAGCTCAACGGATAGAGCATCTGACTACGGATCAGAAGGTTGGGGGTTCGAATCCCTC
This sequence comes from Rathayibacter sp. AY2B3, assembly GCF_002931755.1. Classification (NCBI taxonomy): domain Bacteria; kingdom Bacillati; phylum Actinomycetota; class Actinomycetes; order Micrococcales; family Microbacteriaceae; genus Rathayibacter; species Rathayibacter sp. AY2B3. The sequence goes on from NZ_PSUG01000045.1 coordinate 9,540, forward strand.
CGGGCGCACTCTGGTTGAGACAGAGCAGAACGGCCCGCTTCGGCGGGCCGTTCTCGTTTTAACGGTCGCGGAATCCACTGGCTGTCGGCGTCGGCCTCCCGGAGCGAGCAGGGCGACGGAACGGCCGTCCTCCGCCCCGCAGGACGCGTCCTCGTCGCGCCGTCGGCAGCGCCGACCGTCTACCGCCCGCATCCGCGATCAGTCCGCGCCCGCGTTCGAGGTCACTCCTCGCAGGTTCCACGATCACCCGTCGAGAGCGCGACCGGCTCTTCTCGCGCGCCGTTTCCTCCTCCACAGCGCTCATCTCGCGCCGTTCTCCACGGATGCACCCGTCCCGACCACGGGGACGTCGAACCGAGCAATACTCTCCTTCCGTGGGGCTGAACGGTCGCCGCCGACGCTGTGCGCTCGGTCGGCAGAAGAGAGGACATCGGATGAGTCGAACGGAACAGTCGGGGCGGGACGAGCGAGGACGACCCCGAGCGCGGACGGCGCGAGCGCTGGTCGGCACGACGGCGGGCTGCGTGCTCGTGAGCGGGCTGCTGGGTGGAGGCCTCGCGCCGCCGCCGGCCTTCGCCGCAGACGGTCCGCACACGACGATCGAGAACACCCTCCTGCAGGGGGGTGCGACGAACGCCGGAGTGACGACCGTCTCGGCCTGGGTCCAGAAGGGCGAGACGCTCCGGGTGGACCTGCACCCGCTCAAGGCGGGCTCGGGGACCGGCGAGGGCGAGACCGGTGGCGGTACCGCGCGGGTGACCGCTCCCGGCGGAGCCGTCCTCGACGAGCAGGACTTCGCGCCGGGAGCGGCGCCGTCGGTGTCCGCGGGCGGGGCGTTCACGGCGGACGAGACCGGCGTCTTCCAGATCAGGGTGTCCGACGACGACGTGACGGCTCCGGTGAACCTCGTCTGGAGCATCGGCGTCCAGGATGCGCGAGGCGCGGCGGTGGCCGGCCGGGTCTGGTCGAACTCCTATGCGATCCAGTCCGGGGCGAAGGAGTCCTACTCCTTGCCCGAGGAGCGGCGCTCCTCCTTCACGCTCCACGCCGTCACCGAGACGGGTGCCCGCTACGAGCTCGGGCTGCGCGGCTACGACGGGGTCGCCTCGACGGTCCAGGCCACGAACAAGGGCAACGTGAAGGTCGGGTCGTCCGACCCGTCCTACCTCTCGGTCCCCATGCCGCAGTCGAGCGAGGCGGGCGGCATCGGGGCGCAGTACGTGCAGGCGTCCGGACGCTCCGGAATCGACGGCCTGCAGACCTACAAGCTCTTCCTCGACCCGCCGTCGTCCGACCTGCCGGAGTCGATCGCTCCGGCCTATCGCGCACCGACGATCGAGGGTCTCGCCTTCCGCCGGTCGTCCGCGGGCTCCGACGAGGGCACGCTGACCGGCGTCCTCGGGACCCAGCCGGGCACCGTCGTCGTGGACGTCGACGTGGACGGGGACGGCTCCTACGACGGCGATCGCGACGTGCACCTCACCCGGATCGCGGGGACGACCGGTCCCTTCTCGGTCGACTGGGACGGACGGGACGCGAAGGGAGGGGCGGTCGACGTGACCGACCCCGACGTCACCTTCCGTGCCGCCGTCGGCCGCACGAACGAGTTCCACTTCACGCGCGTCGACGCCGAGACGTCCGCCGGCGGCGTGTCCGTGGTGCGGTCGACCGGCGGCGGCGACGACCCGTCGACGGTGCACTGGGACGACTCGCTCCTCGCCGGATCGAACTCGGAGCGGTACTCCGGAACCTCCGCGGCGACGTCCGGCGACGGCGGTACCGACTCGTCGGGCGGAGTGCACCGCTGGGAGGGCGACGACTCCGGACAGGGCCGCGTCCCCAACGCCAACGACTCGGTGCACGGCTCCTACGGCGACCTGCGGGCGATCGACGACTGGGCGTTCGGCTCGGACGGCGCGGTCGCGGTCGCACGCCTCGACCCGCTCGCGCCGCACGTGACCATCGCGAAGACCTCGTCGGTCGACTCCGCCACTCCGCTGCTCCGCGGCGCCCGCGTGCCCTACCGGGTGACGCTGACCTCGGACGGGACCGGGGACTACTCCGACGCCGCCGTCATCGACTACCTCGACAAGGGTGTGCTGGACGACGCCGAGCTCGACGCCGGCTCCGTCCGCACCTCGCAGGGCACGGCCACGATCGACGCGGAGACGGGGCGCATCTCCTGGGCGGCCGGCAGCCTGCCGGTCGGAGCGACTGCCGAGCTGACCTTCGACGTGATCGTGACGGGCGAGGGGGACCGCGCGCTGACGAACACGGCCTGCCTCGCCGATGCGCCCTTCGCTCCCGCCTCGTCCGGCACGGGGACCGACGCGAACCCCTGCGCCACCGTCCCGCACGACGTCGGCGAGGGGTCGCTCCTGATCCGGAAGACCGCGTCCCAGGCGAGCGCCGAGCACGGCGGCACGGCCGGCTTCGACATCGTCGTGGCCAACACCGGGTCGGTCGACGCGACGGACGTGACGGTGACCGACGTCCCGACGCTCGACCACCTGCTCGAGGCGACCATCGAGAACGGCGCCGGAGGAACGCAGCCGGCCACGGAACCCGTCACGGGTCTCGACATCCCCGCCGGCGGCCAGATGGCGCTGCACGTCAGCGGCCGGGTCGCCGACGGGTACGACGCCGCGACCCTGCCCAACCGCGTCTCGATCACCCACCAGCCCGACGGCTTCGACCCGCCGACGGTCGAGAACGCCTGCGTGGACGATGCGACGTCGTCCTGCGCCGAGATCCCGGTGCCGCCCGTCGAGGGCCGGCTCTCGATCGAGAAGACGGCGATCGAGGACCGGGTCGACCACGGCGGGCGCGCCGGGTTCCGGATCGTGGTCGCGAACGAGGGCGCTCGGCCGGCGGACGGGGTGACCCTCACCGACGTCCCCGAGCTCGCGCACCTGAGCGACGTCACGATCTCCCAGGACGGGGGCCCGGCCTCGTCCGACCTGACTGTCGAGAACCTGTCGCTGGCACCGGGAGCGTCGACGACGTTCACCGTGACCGGCCGGGTCGCCGACGGCGTGGACGCGTGGACCATCCCCAACCGGGCGCTCCTGACCGAGGTCCCGGAGGGCTTCGATCCGACGACCGTCCTGCAGCCGTGCGCGGACGACGGCGGAGCCAGCTGCGCCCACGTGGCGGTGCCCCCGGTCGGACTCGTGCCGACGGTCCTCGCCTCGACGGGAGCGGCGGCCGGGCCTCTCGCGGCCGGAGCCGGCGCTCTGCTCCTGGCCGGCGGCGCCCTGACCGCACTGCGGCGTCGCTCGACCCGCACCTCGTGAACCGGAGCCCGGGCCGTAGCAGCGCGGCCCGGGCTCCCCGATCCCTCTTCTCGAAAGGCACTACTGCATGACCGAGCACGGCCTCCCGTACCGCATCACCGAGCGCTTCCCTCTTCCCGACGGACGCGTCGGCGTCAGCACCTGGTGGTCCGCAGACCCGGAGCAGCTGGAGCAGCAGCTCCGCACGCGCGCCGGGCATCAGCACCCGGAGAGGGAGCCGGCCTGGAGACTGCACCTCGCGACCGCGACGGTCGTGCTGATCGAGGAGCGGATCACGGGAGGCTTCCGCCCGCTCGACCCCCACCTCCGGGCCAGCACCGATCCGCGGTGGCGCCGCGCTCTGCTCCGGTCGCGCAGGCCGGCCCGGCTCCGACGCGTCATCGGCCCGCGGGATCTCCCGCGGACGGATCCGCCGGTGATCGGCAGTCGGTCGGTGGAGTGACGGCCCTCGTCGGCAGCACGTACGGTCGCACTTCCCGATGGCGCTAGTCGGGACTTAGTGTCGCATTGTGAATGCTCCCGCCGCTTGGTATCCGGATCCGACTGACGCCGCTCTTCTCCGCTATTGGGATGGTGCCGCTTGGACGGCGCACACCCATCCAGTGGCAGCTGCGCAGCAGGACAGTTCGCGAGTACAGAGTTCCCCGACGCCCTTGTCGCGACGTGAGCGGCGGGCTGCGGAATCCCGTGGGGAGACCGAGCGGGAAGAGCCTCGCGCGAATGCTGGCGGGCACGAGAATCCACTCAGTACTGCCTCCGAGGTGGCGGGGACAGGGGGCGAGTCGGACCGGTCGCCTTCCCCTGAGCGCTTCAGCGAGACCCGCGCAGGCGGAGACGTTCCTTTCTTCCGAGCTCGGAAGATCGCCAGGGAGCTCCAAGGGCGGGTGGCCGAACTCGAGGCCTCGATTGACCGCTACGGTCTGCTGGAACTGGTGGCGCTCGACGCGGAGAAGAGTCGGCGACGAGAGGAGATCGCAGCGGATCGGGCGGCGAACGAAACCCGCCAGGAACAGCTCGCCGCAGAAGCGCACCGCCGAGCAGCTCGACTCGAAGCGACACTGGCTGCGCTTCAGGACGAGATCACCCTGCGACAGACAGAGCTGGCCGACCTGGAACGAGAGATCATCGGGGTCCGCCACTCGATCGAAGTCCAGGAGCTCGGTCTCTACGACTACGAGCATCCCGCTGAATCCTCAGCCGACCTCGCCACTCGTCTGGAAGCTCTCCGCTCCGAGATCAAGAGTGCAGTTCGCGAGAAGCGGGCGGCCCACGCGGCGAGCAATTTCACATTCAACAATTCGCAGGCGCAGGGACGGAAGTTCGTCGGCGACATGACCAAGATCCTGCTTCGGGCGTACAACGCGGAGGCGGAGAACTGCGTCAAGTCGGTTCGAGCCGGGAATCTTGCAACGGCTCAAGCGCGGCTGAGCAAGGCTTCGGAGATGATCGAGCGCCAGGGCTCCATGGTGTCGCTCACGATCGATCCGCGGTACCACCGCATGAGACTCACCGAGATCCAGCTCGCCAACGACTACCTCCAGGCGATCCAGCGCGAGAAGGAACTCGAACGCGCACGCCGCGAAGAGCTCCGCGAGCAGCGCAAGGCCGAGCAGGAACTGGCTCGTGAGCACGAGCGTCTCGACAAAGAGCGCGCGCACTACGTGGCGACACTCGCTGCCCTCGAGGCGAACGGAGACGTTGCCGGAGCGGCCAGACTCCGAGCCCGGATCGAGGATGTGGATAAGGCGCTGCACGACGTCGACGACCGTGCGGCGAACATCAGAGCCGGATACGTCTACGTCATCTCCAACGTCGGCGCGTTCGGCGACGAGGTCGTCAAGATCGGGATGACCCGTCGACTCGAGCCGATGGATCGGGTGAACGAGTTGGGTGACGCCTCCGTGCCCTTCCGCTTCGACGTGCACGCGCTGTTCTTCGCGGACGACGCGGTCGGTATCGAGGCGATGCTGCACCAGACCTTTGCGGAACGACGCGTCAACCGGATCAACCTGCGTCGCGAGTTCTTCTACGTCAAACCCGAGGAGGTGCTCGCACAGCTGAAGATGCACTCGGTCGAGATCGTCGAGTTCAGGACGGACGTCGTGTCCGAGGAGTACCGGGCGAGCGTCGCGCTCGCCTCCCCTGCTCGTTGACGTCGTCCCCGTCGGGTCAGGCGGCTTCCTCGAGGTCGTCCTCGACTGCGACGGGCGCGTCGACGGGGGCGCAGGGGGGTGCTGACTCGGCCGGGGGTGCTGAGGCCGCGATGCGCGAGCGCTCGAGCCCGGCGAGGAGCACGGCGAAGGCCTCCTCGAGCTCGGCGGTGTCGCGGAGCAGGACGCGCTCACCGCTCGTCGCGTCGAGGCGGACCGTCCGGTAGGCCGGGCGGGGGAGATCGGAGACCAGGGTGATGATGCCGAGGACGACACCGCTGCGGCGGGCGCGCGCGGTCCAGCGGTTGGCGTGGGTGCGGAGAAGGATCATGACCGGGGCCGTCCTCGGTGACGTGGTGCAGGAGCGGGGGAAGGGGTGACGCTGGCGGTGCGGGGATCCTCTCGAAGCTTGCTGCACGAAGGGCCTCCGCTTCCTGTGCTTGACAGCAGAGCCGAGCAGGGGTCACCGGCGCCGGGCAGCCGCCGCGGCGTGCAGGGCCCGCAGGAACTCGGGGACGACCGGGTTGCCGGTGTCCCGGGCGAGCACACCGATCTCACGGCTCGCGCCCGGATCGTCGATCGGGATCTCGCGGACGTCGTCGTCGACCGAGGACGGGCTCGGCGGGAGGATCGTCAGTCCGAGGCCGGCCGCCGCGAGTCCCCGGGCAGCCCGGTAGTCGCCGACCTCGAACGCGGGAACCGGGTCGCGGCCGTCCACGGCGAGCAGGCGCCGGGCCGACTCGTGGAGGCCGTAGCCGGGCGCCAGCATGATCAGGTCGCGGCCGCGGAGGTCCTCGACCGTGACCGAGCGCCGCGAGGCGAGCGGATGACGGGGGTCCACGACCGCGAGGAGCGGCTCCGAGTAGAGGATCGTCGTGGTGGTGCCGGGAAGATCGGGCGGATCCGCGACGATCGCCAGCTCGGACTCGCCCTCCGCGACGGCCCGCAGGCAGAGGGCGCGGGAGCCGTGACGGAGCCCGAAGCCCACCTGCGGCCAGCGGCGGCGGAACCGGCGGATCACGTCCGGTACGAAGCTCTCCCCGAGGAGCGTCTGGAAGGCGAGGTCGATCCGGCCGTGCTCCACGTCGCCCGCCTGCCGCACCTCCGCGAGCCCGGCGCGGATCACCGACATGCCGTCCTGAGCGACCTCGGCGAGACGGGTCCCCGCCTCCGTCAGCACCACCCCGCGGCCCTCCCGGCGGACCAGGGGAGTGCCGACCAGGGCGGACAGCCGGGCGAGCGACCGGCTCGCGGTCGGCTGCGGGATCCCGAGCTCGGCGGCCGCCGCGGTGACGCTCCCGGTCTGAGCGACAGCGACGAGCAGGGGCAGGAGGCGGAGGGTCGCGGGCCAGTCGTCGGACACGCCACCACCCTAGATCGGGACATGACCAGAACGCATGAACCACAGGCGAAAGGACATTAGTCATGCACCCGGAGGCGGTCTACCGTCGGAACCATGAGCACCGCCGCGCGCACCCGACCGATGCGCAGAGCGGCTCCCTTCTCGCAGCGGCGGCTGACCATCGCCCTCCTCGCCGCCGGAGTCGCGACCTTCGCCGAGCTCTACGCCGTGCAGAGCGTCCTCCCGCAGCTCGCGCGGGAATGGGCCCTCGCCCCGTCCGACGCCGCGCTCACCGTCTCGGCCGCGACCCTCGGACTGGCGCTCTCGGTGCTGCCGTGGGCCTCGGTGGCCGAGCGCATCGGACGGCTCGAGTCCATGCGGATCGCGGTCCTGACATCCGTGGTCCTGGCGCTGCTCGCCTGCGTCGCCCCGACCTTCGAGCTCCTGCTCGTCCTGCGCTTCCTCGGGGGAGCGGCGCTCGGTGCCGTCCCGGCGCTCGCCGTCGCGGCCATCCACGACCGGGTCGGAGGCGCCGGAGCGACGGCCGCCGCGACCGCCTACGTCTCCGGGACCACGATCGGCGGTGCCGCCGGACGCCTGCTCGCCGGACCGCTCGCGGCGGCGCTCGGATGGCGCGGCGCCCTGCTCGTCGTGACGGCCGTGTGCGCGGCGGCGGCGATCGTCTTCGCCGTGCTCGCGCCCCGGGGCGGCGGCGCACGCGAGGCGGCCCCCGGCGGCTGGCGCGGGAAGACGGCGCAGGTGCTCCGCGATCCGATGCTCGTCGCGATCGCGCTGCAGACGTTCCTCGCGGTCGGTGTGTTCGTCGCGGTCTACAACTACCTGGCGTTCCGGCTCGAGGCGCCGCCGTTCGCGCTCGCGCCCGCGCTCGTCTCCCTCCTCTTCGCCGCCTACCTCGCGGGCACCGTCTCCTCCCGGCTCGCGGGGAGATGGGGGCCGCGGATCGGTCCCCGCCTCGTCATGCGGATCGGCGTCGCCCTGATGATCGTCGGGCTGCTGGTGATGCTCGCCGAGAACGTCGCCGTGGTGATCGCGGGACTCCTCGTCTTCACGGCCGGCTTCTTCGCCCTGCACGCGACCGGCGCCGCCTGGACGGGAGCGCGCGCGGCTCCGGCACTCCGCGGGCACGCCGGCGCGGTCTACACGATCGCCTTCTACGCGGGCTCGGCCGCCGGCGGCTGGCTCCTCGGCCTGGCGGTCGGAGCGGGCGGCTGGCCGGCGCTGACGGCGGTGACGATCGGCCTGCTGCTGGTCGGCGCGGGGATCGTCAGCCTTCCGTCGCGCACCACCGCGGCCGGACGCTGAACCGCCGCCTCCGCCGACCGCTCCCCGAGCTCCGCCCGGCACCTCCCCGCAGCGGGCGAGGTGCGACATGATGGCCCGACTGCACGAAGCGGGGGGACGGCATGGCGCGGAGCACCGGAGCGGACGGCTCCCCACGCGAGAGGGGCGGGACGGACGAGGGCGGCACAGACCCGCGCTACCACGCGGGCTTCCAGCGCGGCTACGACGGACGCGAGGCCGAGCGGCGCGGCAGCGGCGAGGAGCGCCTCCGCTCTCCGTTCCTGACGGGCGGGGCCGCGACCGCTGAGCGATCGGCTGTCCGGAGAGCGGGCGGGTCCGCTCCCGAGCAGGAGGATGTGCGCTCGGTCGGCGGCCCGACCGGCTCCCGAGCCTCCGGCCGACGCACCGCTCCCGAGCGCGCGAGAGCAGCAGTCCGGGCCGTCCCGGCACCGGCGGAGCCGACCGCGCCCCGACCCTCGGAGCCGTCCGTCCCACTCCCGACCGAGCCGACCGTCCCGCTCCCCGCCGAACCCGACTCCGCTCCCCGCGACGCGGCACCCGACTCCGGCGACCGTCGCGACGCGACCGACGCCGACCTCGACTCCGGCATCAGCACCGCGTTCCCCACGCGCCGCATCGCCGGAGCCCTGGCGGTCGTCGGCGCCGTCAGCGTCCTCATCGGACTGCTCGCCCTCTGGCACAGCTCCCACAGCTGGTACGACTACTCGCCGTCGCAGGACGAGTTCGGGCCCGAGCAGTACCTCCGCGTGCTCAGCGACAACGCGATCGGACCCTGCCTCACCGTCGGCCTGGTCGCGCTCGGCCTCTCGGTCGTCGTGCCGCTGCTGAGGGCGCCGCGCCGATGATCCGCGTCCGGCTTCTCTGGGCCGCCGCCGTCGCGGTCACCGTCGTCCTCTGGGCCGCGGTGCTTGCACTCCCGGTCGTGGTCCTCCTGCTGCCGAACCAGTACCAGGGCGACTCGGTCACAGTGCCGCCGGAGCTCTACGTGCGGCAGGCGCTCTTCACGGTCGCGCCGCCCCTCCTGACCGCCGCCCTGGTGATGCTGGGGGCGCTGATCGTCGTCGCGGTCGCGCGGCGCCCGCCCGCGAAGGCCCGCACGACGGAGGCGGGGAGCGACTGGAACGATGCGGTGCTCCTGGAGTCGGACGGGCAGCGTCAGACGCACCGCGGGAGCCGCTGAGAGGACGGCCGCGCTCCGGCATCGCGGCTCCCTCCGCGGAAGCCGAAGCTCAGGACCCGGTGGGCCCCTCCGGCAGCACCCGGCCCGCCGACCGCACGCAGCAGCAGCCCTACGCAGGCAGCAGCTGGAACCGCTCCCGCGCCGCTCCGCCGGCGACGAGGTCCGCGAGCAGCTCGCCCAGGACCGGTCCGAACTTGAAGCCGTGCCCCGAGAACCCGGTCGCCAGGGTCACGCGGCCCACGCGGTCGAGCACGAAGTCCTCGTCGGGCGTGCTGTCGTAGAGGCAGCTGATCGGAGCGGCGCTCGCCGCGTCCACGCCCGGGATCCACTCCGCGACGTAGCCGACGAGCCGGGCGAGTGCTCCGGGCTCGGGCTCGAAGGTGCGCCCGTCCGGATCGACGACGACGCCGGTGCCGTGTTCGCCCACCTTCACTCCGACCCCGGGCGTCGAGAGTCCGTAGACCACCGGCAGGCCCGCGCGGTGGTGGGCGAAGCTCGGCCACGAGTCGAGGGGCAGGTCCGTCGTGAAGTGCGCCGGCTGCTCCTGCGTGACGCGCAGCGGAGGGAGGCGTCGGCCGGCCGCGCGGACGAGGTCGTCCACGAGCGGGGGCGTCCAGGATCCGCCGGCCACGACGACCGCGTCGGCGTCGAGAGCGCCGTCGGTGGTCAGCACGCGCACGTCGTCGGCGCGCTCCTCGATGCCCAGCACGCGCGTCCGCGTCCGGAGGACGGCGCCGCGTCCGAGGGCGGAGTCGAGCATCGCGTCGATCGCGGCCGCCGCGTCCAGACGTCCGCCCTCGTGGTGCAGCAGGACGTCGGTCTCGAAGCGGAGTCCCGGCCAGCGCCGCTCCGCCTCGCCCGCCTCGATCCGCACCACGGGGATCCCGTCGCGCAGGAGTGCCGCCTCGATCCCGGCGAGGACGGAGGAGTCGCCGTGGTCGAGCGCACCGACCGGGTGCAGCAGGCGGCGCCCGGTCTCCGCTTCGAGCCGTGCCCAGGCGCGCCCCGCCCGTCCGGTGAGGGCGCGGTAGTCGTCCTCGACGTAGCCGCGTCGGAAGATGCGCGTCTCGCCGTGGGAGGACCCGCGGTCGTGGCCCCGGTCGAACTGCTCGACGAGCACCACGCGATCGCCGCGCTCGGTGAGGGCGCGGGCGGTCGCCGCTCCGACCAGGCCGGCTCCGACGACGACGACCTCACGGGTCACGGGGTCTCCCGGGAGGCGCGGCGCACGCCGAGCAGGACCACCAGGCGGAGGAACCCGACGAGCCCCATCCCGATCAGCGCGGCGATCAGCATCAGCACGGCGACACCGGCCACCCAGGTCGTGTCGCCCGTCACCGACTGCGCTGCGAACTCGGTGCAGAACAGCGCCAGCCCCGCGTAGCTCAGGATCAGGACGGTGATCGTCCCGGGCCGGCGGAGGCGCTGCGCCGGCGTCCGCCAGAGGGCCGGCGGCTCGAGCCAGCGGCGCAGCAGCCGGACCACGAGGGTGCCGACCAGGCCGAGGAAGCCGGCCGCGATCAGGATGATGCCCGCGCCGCCCAGCCCTGACGCCTCGACGCCGGCGAGCTCGAGCGCGATGCCGATCGCGACCCCGACGGCTCCGGCGCCGCCCGCGATCATGGCCGCCCACACCCCGAAGCCGCCGCGGAGGACGCTCTCGCGCTCGGGACGTGACGGATCGGCGTCCATCGGACGCTGCTGACGCGGCCGGATCGGCGCCGGGGGAGCGGACGCCGGCGCTGCTGCCGGAGCGGACGCGGCCTCGGACACGCCCCAGACCGGAGCGGCGTCCGGCGTCTGCGACTCGATCACGTTCTCGCGCACCGGCACGTAGCGCAGCGGCGCGTCGATCCGCACCTGCGGGCGCCCGCGCACGACGATCGTCGCCCCCAGGTCGGCCCCGCGCTCCAGCGCGACGGGCCCGAGGAGGAGCCCGACCGCCGGATCGATCCGCCACGCGTCCGACCGGGGAGCCGACCCGTACCACTCCGCCGACACGGCTCCGCCGAGGTCGACCGCGATCGGCCGCCCGTCGCTGAAGCTCGTCACCGGCACGAGCGAGCGGCCGGAGTTGCGCACGCGCGCGCCCACCCGCCACCAGTCGTCCCCAGCGTGCGTCAGCCGCACCTCCACGTCGACCAGCGACGCCGGCACCGCCCGCCGCCGCCCGATGACCACCGCGACGACCGCGAGCCCGGCGATGACCAGCCCGCCGAGCAGGCCGACCACTCCGATGAAGATCTCCATGGGAGCAGTCAAGCAGGCGCGGGTCGCCGGCGCGGGCGCGACGAGGCCGCCTCCGGGAGGCTCGATCCCGGCCGGCGACGCCGTCGCTCCGCGCGGCCGTGTCCTCCCCGACGCTCCGCCGAACCACCGGGTCCGGGGCCGGTCGCTCCGCATACTGAGGAGGCGCGTCGCCTCGACCGCATCGCGGGTCTCGTCGCAGGAGGGGTCGATCATGCGCTACAGGTCGGCCGCCCCCGTGCGCCGGCGCCCTCGTCGACGGGCCGGCGCGATCGTCGCTCTGCTGGGGGCCGCGGCGCTCGCCGTCGCAGCCGTCGCGCTGTCGGAGACGGCGGGAGGAGGCGGACCGGAGGCGGTGTCCTCCTCGGCCGGGGCGTCTGCGGGGTCGAGCGGTCCTGTTGCTCCCGCGCCGAGCAGCTCGCCCGCGGCCGTCGAGCCGTCCGCTCCGGTAGTGGCCCCGTCCACTCCGTCCCTCGCGACGTTGGCCGCTCTCCCCGCCGTCGAGGGCCCCGCCGCCGTCCCCTACGACCGCGACCTCTTCGGGCAGGCGTGGTCGGACGTCGACCGCAACGGCTGCGACACCCGCAACGACGTCCTCGGCCGCGACCTGCTCGGCCCCGTGTTCAAGCCCGGCACCCGCGACTGCAAGGTCCTTACCGGCACCCTGATCGACCCCTACGACGGCGCCTCGGTCGCCTTCGTCTCCGGGACCGACACCTCCCGCCTGGTGCAGATCGACCACGTCGTCGCCCTCGGCTGGGCCTGGCACCACGGCGCCTGGTCGTGGACGGACGGCCAGCGCCTCGCCTTCGCGAACGACCCCGCGAACCTCGTCGCCGCCTCCGAGCAGACCAACCGCGCGAAGAGCGACGCCGGTCCGGGGGAGTGGCTGCCGCCGGTCGCAGAGCTGCGCTGCGGGTACGTGGAGCAGTTCGTGGCAGTGCTGAGCGAGTACGGGCTGGGGATCGATGCTCGGGATCGTGTGGCGGCGGAGGCGGTGCTGGCGGGGTGCGGGGAGTGAGGGGGAGAACTTTTTCTCTGGTGGAGGGTCGTCCCGGCGCTGCAAAACGGCAGATGCGACCGCATCAGCGTTCCTGACTCCCTCACAATAGTGAGAAATGGTTTTGTCCATGACCTCATTACTGGGACCGATACGGTAGAACGTCCGGCAATTACGCAAGCTGAGCAACTCTGTCGCTAACACGAGTGCATCTCGACAGAAGGTACGTCGAGCATTCTTAGTCTCACGAGATGCCTCCCGTTACTCCCGCCACACTCTCGCTTGAACTGGGCGTTTCCCAGCGTCGGATTCGAAGCCTCCTCCGCTCCTCCTTCGGAACTCTTCCCCCTGAGGAATCCCGGTGGGATCTGACCGAGGAGCAGGCGGAGACTGTCCGTTCCCGTCTGCTTCGACGAGACACCACGGAGCGTCGGTTCACCTTGGAAGTGGGCGACCAGGTCCTTCGGCGTGATATCCACCGCGCCTACGGCGGGCAGCAGCAGCAGGGGATCGTGACGCCGCGAGCGCTCCGCGAAATTTTCATTTTCACCGATCCGGCGAAGGGAGCTCGGTATGGCTACGACCGATTTGAGGGACTTCGCGAGGACGGGTCCTACTCCTACACGGGAGAAGGGCAGGTCGGTGACCAGGTCTTTCTTCGCGGCAACAAGGCCCTTCGGGACGCGGCGCAGGATGGGCGGGTGCTTCGGCTCTTCACGGTGCAGGGAACAAGCGTGACCTACATCGGTGCCTTCACGACAGGGACTCCCACCTACCGGTGGGAGATCATCCCGGACACCGTAGGGACGCAGCGACGCGGCATCATCTTCACTCTCCTGCCGCTCGCGGCGGACATCACTCGGCTGCCGACGTACGGCGGCACGCAGGAGTCCACTGCAACGCTCGGCGACTGGACGCCTCCCGAGCACTCCGACATCGTCATCGCGGGTGCGGATGTCAGCCCTCTCGATGACCGGGTTGTCTCCCGAATCGAGTTCGAGCTGCAGTCAGACTTTGGGCTCTGGCTGACCGAGAACGGTACGCCGCCCAGTCGTCTGACGCTCCCGGTCGGCAGCTCACGGGTCGAGCCAGACCTCTACGTCCGATCAAGCGGCTGGATTGTCGAAGCCAAGAAGTCGACCGCCCGGTCCTTCGTCCGCATGGCCATCGGCCAGGTGCTCGACTATGCCCATCTTGCGCAGCGCCAGGGTTACGCGGCAGTCCCCGTCATCCTGCTTCCCGGTCGGCCGGAAGAGGACATGCTGGATCTCATCCGCAGCCTCTCGATCATCACAGCGTTCAGGTCTGACGAGGGCTTCGACCTCATCGATCCGTAGAGGAAAGAAGCCGAACGGCCGGCAAATCGGGGTGGGCCCACTCAAGTCCGGGAAGTTCGCTCGGAAGCAGCCAGAGGAGTTGGTCGTGGTCGGTGCTCTCCGTGGGATGTGGGCCGCGAACCACGGCTCGGAAGCAGTGCAACCGAATGGTGAGAGCGCCGACCTCCGTTTCGTCTGACGTCAGCTTGGGGCCGACCTCGATCGCCACGCTCAGTTCCTCGCGGATCTCCCGCGCGAGGGCGACCTCAGCCGTTTCTCCAGCTTCAATCTTGCCACCCGGAAATTCCCAGAGCCCACCGGACGCCTTGTCCGCCCGCCGACGGCAGGCAAGAATTCGACCGCGATCGCTGATGACCGCCGCAACGACGTCGAGAGTGTCCACGCGTCCATCATGCCGACACCGGTGCACCATTCGCCTCGTACGCGATGGCCGTCCCACGACCACCCTCCTTTGACGCCCCACCCACCCCCGTGTTAGCGTCGCTCCCGGACATGTGACTGGTCGTGCAGGCAGGATCCGACGAAACGCGCAAGCAGCGTCGTCGGGTCCTTTTTTTGTGCCCGGACGCCTCCTGACGCTCCTCCGGGGCACCGATGACGGTGCCGGAGGGAGCGGGGACGGCGACGGACGGCCGGGCAGCACAGCGCAGGGAAGCGCGCGTCCCCCCACACCCGGAGGAGTACCCATGAGTACCCAGGAGAGCGCTAAGGCGATCCTCGAGCACGTCGGCGGCGCCGCCAACGTCGCGAAGCTGCAGCACTGCTCGACCAGACTGCGGTTCGCGCTGGCGGACGACGCGAAGGCCGATGTCGAGGCGCTGAAGGCGGTGCCCGGCGTGATCGGCGTCGTGACCGGCCCGCAGACGCAGGTCATCGTCGGCAGCGGCGTGAGCGAGATGTACGCGGCGGTCGAGAAGCTGCGCGGCGGCACCACCGCCTCCACGGTGCAGGCGAAGCAGCCCCGGTCCCTCAAGCGCCTCGGCGCGACGATCATGGACTTCGTGGTCAGCGTCTTCACGCCGATCATCCCGGCCATCGCGGGCGCCGGCATCTTCAAGTCGTTCCTCGTCCTCGCCTCGGCGCTGGGCTGGCTCGACCCTGCGAGCGACAACTTCAAGCTGCTGTCCGCCATCCCGGACGCGGTGTTCGGCTTCCTGCCGCTGCTCGTCGCGTACACGAGCGCGAAGAAGCTCGACGTGAACCGGCCGCTGGCGCTCGGGCTCGTCGGCGTCCTGGTCTTCCCGGCGTTCACGACGCTGCTCAACCAGGAGGGCGGAGTCGCGCTCTTCGGCATCCCGGTGCCGGTCATCGCCTACAACGCGCAGGTGTTCCCGGCGATCCTGGCCGTGCTGCTGCTCTCGGTCGTCGAGCGCTTCTTCACGAAGCACTCGTGGGGCCCGATCCGCACCTTCTATGTCCCGCTGATGTGCCTGGTGATCGTCGCTCCGGCCACGATCTTCCTGCTCGGCCCCCTCGGCTACTGGCTCGGCTCCATGCTCACCGGCGCGATGATCGGCCTCTACGGCGCTCTCGGCTGGGTGGCCGTCGCGCTGCTGGCCGGCGTGCTCCCGCTGATCATCTCGGTGGGCATGCACAAGGCGTTCATCCCGCCGACCATCGCGACGATGGCCAGCGCGGGCAAGGACACCTTCTACCTCGCCTCCTCGCTCGCCCACAACGCGGCGGAGGCGGGCTCCAGCCTCGCGATCGCCCTGCGCACCAAGAGCGCGACCCTCCGCGCCACCGCCTTCTCGGGCGGCCTCTCGGCCCTCTTCGGGATCACCGAGCCGGCGCTCTACGGAGTGACGCTGCAGAACAAGCGCGCCCTGGTCTCCGTCATCACGGGCAGCGTCGTCGGAGGCGCCTACATCGGCGCCACGCAGGTCGCCGCGTTCGCGCTGGTCAGCCCGGGCGTCGCGAGCATCTCGATGTTCATCGACGGGCTGAACCCCTGGAACCTGCTCAACGCCGTGATCGGCCTGCTGATCTCGGTCGCCGTCTCGTTCGTCGTCTCCTTCGTCATCTGGCGTGACGACGCCTCCGCCAGCGTCCAGGCGCTCGGCGACGTGGCGGCCGACGCCGGGAGCCCGCTCGCGCTGCAGGCGCCGCTCACCGGCTCCGTCATCCCTCTCTCGGAGGTGCCGGACCCCGTGTTCTCGGCCGGCGTGCTCGGCGAGGGGCTGGCGATCCGCCCCACCGACGGAGCCGTCCGGGCGCCGTTCGCGGGCGAGGTCATCGCGCTGCTCTCCTCGCGCCACGCGGTCGGCCTCCGCCGCGCGGACGGCGTCGAGGTGCTCATCCACGTCGGCATCGACACCGTGCAGCTCGACGGCGCTCCGTTCGAGGCGCACGTCGCGGTCGGCGACCGGGTCGAGGCCGGACAGCTGCTCCTCACCGCCGACCTGGCCGCGATCACCGCGGCCGGCTACGACACCACGACCCCGGTGCTCGTGACCAACTCCGCCGAGTACACCGTGCTCGTCGAGGCCGCCGAGCGGATCACCGCCGGCGACCGGATCATGACCGTGACGCAGAAAGAGAAGGAGCTCGCCGATGGCGCTTCCTGACGGATTCCGATGGGGCGGCGCCCTCGCCGCCAACCAGGTCGAGGGCGCGTGGCGCGAGGGCGGGCGCGGCCCGGCGGTCAGCGACGTCGCCTCCTACAAGCCGAAGGCGGACCCGAAGGAGTACGCGATCCACCACCAGAACACGGTGGAGAGCATCACGGCGGCGATGGCCGACGACGACACCGAGTACTACCCCAAGCGCCGCGGCATCGACTTCTACCACCGCTACCCCGGCGACCTCGCGCTCTTCGCCGAGATGGGCTTCACCACCCTCCGCGTCTCGATCGCCTGGACCCGCCTCTACCCGACGGGGGAGGAGGCGGAGCCGCTGGAGGAGGGCATCGCCTACTACCTCGCCCTCTTCACCGAGATGCGGCGCCTCGGGATCGAGCCGCTGGTCACGCTCGCGCACTACGACCCGCCCCTCGCGCTCGCGCTGAAGCACAACGGCTGGGTCGACCGCCGCACGATCGGGCTGTTCGAGCGTTTCGCCCGCACCTGCTTCGAGCGCTTCGGCCACCTCGTCGACATGTGGCTGACCTTCAACGAGATCGACGGCATCATCCGCCACCCGTTCACCTCGGGCGGGATCATCGAGGAGACCGTCGAGGGCAGCGTGGAGCAGGCCTGCTACACGGCGCTGCACCACCAGTTCGTCGCCTCCGCCTCGGTCACGAAGATCCTGAAGGAGCTGTGGCCGGAGTCGCGGATGGGCTGCATGCTCACGATGCTGACCACTTACCCCAACACCTGCCACCCCGACGACGTCGCGGCCACCCAGGCGAAGGAGCGGATGCTCTACCTCTGTACCGACGTGCAGGCCGGCGGCGCCTACCCGCGCCTGGCACTGCGGGCGCTCGAGAGCCGCGGGGTCGCGATCCCGTTCGAGGCGGGCGACGTCGAGCTGCTGCGTGAGCACCCGGTCGATTTCATCTCGTTCAGCTACTACATGTCGATGACGGAGTCGGTCCGCCCCGACGCCGAGCGCACCCCCGGCAACACGGTCCTCGGCGTCAAGAACCCGTTCCTGGAGTCGAGCGAGTGGGGCTGGCAGATCGACCCCGTCGGCCTGCGGATCTCGCTGATCGACCTCTACGACCGCTACGGCAAGCCGCTGTTCATCGTCGAGAACGGGCTCGGGATGCGCGACGAGCTCACCGAGGACGGCCGCATCCACGACCCGTACCGGATCGACTACTTCCGCGCGCACTTCGAGCAGATGATCCAGGCGGTGGACGAGGGCGTGGAGCTGCTCGGCTACGTCAGCTGGGCGCCGATCGACCTGATCAGCGCCTCCAGCTCGCAGATCTCGAAGCGCTACGGGTTCGTCTACGTCGACATGGACGACCTCGGCCACGGCAGCACCGAGCGCTACCGGAAGGACTCCTTCTTCTGGTACCAGAAGGTCATCGCCTCGAACGGCGCGGATCTAGGATGATCCTCCTCTGCCCGGAGGCCCCGTCCGGCTCTCCGGGCAGAGGCCCCGCCACCCCCACCCCAGCCCTGACGCGGCCGTCGACGGAGACACGCATGCAGACCATCAAGAAGGTGCTCAACTCGAGCGTCGTCCTCGTCGTCGACGAGCGCGGCGTCGAGCGCGTGCTCCTGGGACGGGGGATCGGCTTCGGAGCGAAGGCCGGCGAGGCGATCGAGCCCTCGAGCGTCGACCAGGTGTTCGTGGCCCTGGACGACTCCGATCAGCGCAACCTCGTCGAGCTCCTGGCGCAGATCCCGCCGGAGTTCGTCGAGCTCACCCGCGCGGTCGTCGCCGACGCGGAGGAGCAGGGGCTGCGGCTGGACCCGCACGTCTACCTCGCGCTGACCGACCACCTGCACTTCGCGGTGGAGCGGCAGCGGCGCGGGCTCTCGGTCGCCAACCGGCTGGCCTGGGAGATGCGGACGGTCTACCCCGTGCAGTACGCGGTGGGGGAGCGGGCGGTCGACCGGATGCGCGAGCGCCTCGGCGTGGAGCTGCCCGCCGACGAGGCCGCGAACGTCGCGTTCCACCTCGCCAACGCGGAGCTCGGCAAGGTCGGGATCGACTCGCTCCGGATCGTGCAGCTCATCCGCTCGGTGACCGCGATCATCCAGCACTCCAGCGGAGCCGCGCTCGACCGCGACGACCTCCGCTCCGCCCGCTTCGTGGCGCACCTGCAGTACTTCGCCGAGCGCTTCTTCTCGGGCGGCCTGCTCGAGAGCGAGGACGACTTCCTCTTCACCAGCCTCAGCGCCCGCTACCCGCGCGCGGTCGCGTCCGCCGAGCGGGTCCGCTCCTTCGTGGCGGCCGAGTACCAGGCCGCCCTGCCCAACGAGGAGGTCGCCTTCCTGGCCCTCCACATCGCGCGCGCCGCTCCGGAGTAGCGCGCTGACCCCGGAGAACCGCATGCACCGCACGACCCCTGCCCGTCCGACGATGCCCGCGAGCGCGCGCCCGTGAGCGGCACGATCCACCTCGTCCGTCACGCCGAGACCCTCTTCAACGTCGCCGGCCAGCTGCAGGGCTGGTGCGACTCGCCGCTGACCGAGCGCGGCGAGCGCCAGGCGGCGGCCCTCGGTGAGCGGATGCGCGGCGTGCCGCTCGTCGCGGCGTTCACGAGCGACCTCACCCGCACCCGCACCACGGCGGCGGCGGCGCTCGCCGGGCACCCGTCGCTGAAGGCCGAGCCGATGGTCGAGCTCCGCGAGTGGCACTTCGGCGCCTTCGAGGGGCAGCCCAACGCCTCGCTCTGGGAGCCGGTGTTCGCCGACCACGGCTACTCCTACGTGCCCTCCTCCGCCGACTGGCCGCGGATGACCGACGCCGGGCTCGACTCGGTGCTCGACGCCATCCACCGGCACGACCCCTCGGGCCGGGCCGACAGCGGTCCCACTGTACGCGCCCGGGTGGAGGCCGCGATCGCGCGGTTCGTGCCGGCGGCGGAGCACGGCGACGTGCTGGTCGTGACGCACGGGGCGGTGCTGGGGAGCATCCTCCGCACGCTCGACCCCGCGCACCGGCCGCAGCGGGGCTACCCGAACTGCGCGATCGTGACGGTGACGGACGGCGTCATCGGCGAGGTCGACGGGAGCGCCGCGACGGCCTGACGCGGCCGGACAGTCACGTCGGCGGATCCGTCACTTCAGCGGGTCGTTGCCCCAGTTCATCAGGGAGTAGCGCCACTTCGTCTCGGTGACGTCGCCCGAGGGACGCTGCTTCGCGTGCCGGTGCACGTAGCCGACGACCTTCGTCATGTGGGCGTAGTCGTCGTCGCTCAGGTCGGCCTGCTTCGTGCCGAGCAGCTCGACGATACGCCGGCCGCTCTCGTGGCCGACGGACTCGCCGCCGCCCTCCGGCTTCTGGCCGACCTCCTTCGACTCGTCGGTGCCGAGCCAGTCCTCGAGCTCCTTCGCCGTCATGTTCACGGCGTCGTGGAACTCGTCGCGGGTCGTCCGCTTCTCGTCGTCGGTGGGCATCGCGGGGCTCCTCGGGTCGGTCGGTGACCTCCAGCGGAGCGTGTCGGAGGGGGAGAGGTCAAGCCCCGTGCGCGGTTCCGGGGCACGCGTAGCGTCGGAGGAGTCCGCACCAGCCGACCACCGCCGGCGTCCGCCGCCGGCAGAGAAGAGGCCCAGATGCCCTCCCGCAACACTCTCGTCCGCAGTCTCCACGACCTCGGAGCCGCCGCCTGGTTCGGCGGCTCGCTCATGGGCGCCGTCGGCCTGAACGGCGCCGCGTCCACCTCGTCCGACCCGGCGGAGCGCCTCCGCCTCTCCTCCAACGGCTGGGCCCGCTGGACCCCCGTGCAGCTCGCCGCGATCGCCGCCCACGGCGTCGGCGGCATCGGCCTCGTCCTCGCCAACAAGACCCGCCTGGCCAACCAGCAGGAGAGCCGCACGAACACGGTCGTCAAGACCGTCGTGACCGGCCTCGCCGGCGCCGCTTCGGTGATCGCCGCGGTCGCCGGAGCGACGCAGGCCAAGCACGCCGACGAGGGCGCCCCCGGCGTGACCGAGGCGTCGGAGCAGAACTCGCAGGAGCTGACCACGGCCCTCCGCGTGCAGAAGGTCACCCAGTGGGCGATCCCCGTGCTGACCGCGGTCATCATCGTCCTCGGCGCCCAGCAGGGCGAGCAGCAGCGCCCCGTGAAGGGCCTCTTCGAGACCACGGCGCGGATGTTCCGCAAGTAGTCCCCGCGCTCGCGCGCAGAACGTCGGCTGAGAGCAGCCGCCCTCCGCCCTCGGGGGACGGCGGGCACTCTC
>NZ_PSUG01000046.1:0-29964 GCF_002931755.1 Rathayibacter sp. AY2B3
GTAGCTGCTCGCGACGGCAGTGAGGTCGGACATGCCCGCGGGCACGTCCCACTCCCCGTTGAGGTACGCCGCAGAGGAGGGCCGAGCCCTAGGCCCTAGCGTGACCCCGTGACCCCCGCTTCCCCGCGCCCCGCCCGCACCGCCGCGGGCCTGCGCCGCACTCTGCTCGCTCTGACCGCGACCGTCGCGCTGCTCGCCGGCACCGCGGCTCCCCTCGCCTCCGCCGAGCCGGACCCGGTGCCGGTCGGGAACGACCACCTCGCGAACGGCGTCGCCGCCTGGGGGCGGTACCTCAACGGGGAGTGGGACGTGCCCGCGGGCATGTCCGACCTCACTGCCGTCGCGAGCAGCTACAGCCACACCCTCGCGCTCCACACCGACGGGACCGTCGTCGCCTGGGGCGCGGACCTCGAGGGCGAGCGGGACGTGCCGGCCGGGCTCCGCGAGGTGACCGCGATCTCGACCGGCTACCTCCACAGCATCGCCCTCACGATGGACGGAACGGTCGTCGCCTGGGGTGACGACCGCCAGGGCCAGACCGACGTCCCGGCCGGACTCGACGACGTGACCGCCGTCGCCGCGGGCAACTACCACACCCTCGCTCTGCGGGGCGACGGGACCGTGGCGGCCTGGGGCTCGGATCAGTTCGGAGCGACCGACGTGCCGGCGGGTCTCTCCGGAGTGGTCGCGATCGCCGCGGGCGGCTGGAACAGCCTCGCGCTGCGCGCCGACGGGACGGTCGTGGCCTGGGGCGGCGACGACAGGGGCGCGTACACGGCCCCGGCGGGGCTGGGCGACGTCACCGCCATCGCGGTCAGCTACTCCCACAGCCTCGCGCTGAAGCGGGACGGCACCGTCGTCACCTGGGGCGACCCCGACGACTCGGGCCTGCCGCGGGTCCCCGCCGACCTCCGCGGCATCACCGCGATCGCCGCCGGCATCGGCTTCAGCGTCCTGCTGACGTCCGACGGCACCGTCGTCTCCCTGCACCCCGAGGGCGACACCGAGCTGGACGTCCCGGCCGGGATCACCGGCGCCACCGGCATCGCGGTCGGCTTCAACCACGCCTTCGCGATCGGCCCGCTGCCGACCCTCACCGCAGACACGGCCGAGACGCTCGTCAAGACCGGGACCCGCTACTCCGCGACCTTCACGGCGTCCGGCCCGGCCGCGACCTTCGAGGTCTCCTCCGGCTCCCTTCCCGCGGGGCTGACCCTCTCGCCGGAGGGCGTCGTCTCGGGCCGGCCGACCACCGCCGGCGACTCCACCTTCACGGTGAGCGCGCGGAACGCGTACGGCACCACGGCCGGCACGCCGCACACGGTCACCGTGGTCCCCGCCAACACCCCACCCGTCGTGACGGTCGCGTACGTCACCGACGGCGCCTCCTACGAGAAGGGCTCGGAGCCGAGAGCCGCCTGCGCGATCACGGATGCGGAGAGCGGGACCTTCAGCGAGGAGGCCGTCGTCACCGGCACGCTCGTGAACGGCCTCGGCACCCGCACGGCGACCTGCACCTGGACCGACCCCGGCGGACTGAGCACGACCACCACCGCGACGTACCGGATCGTCGACACCGGCGTCCCCACCATCGCCGCGACGACCACGCCGGCGGCTCCCAACGCCGCGGGCTGGTTCCGCTCCCCCGTCTCGGTCGGCTTCTCCTGCGCCGACGCGGGCGGCTCCGGAATCCGCAGCTGCACCCCCGCGCGGATCCTGCGCGAGGGCCCCGGCCAGAGCGTCACCGGCACCGCCGTCGACAACGCGGGCAACCGCGCCACGACGACCCGCAGCGGCATCGACGTCGACACCACGAAGCCGCAGCTCGCGTTCACGTCGAAGCCCGAGGGGTCCTACCCCTCCGGCACCGCGTTCCCGGTGGCGCGCTGCCTCGCGGACGACGCGCTCTCCGGCCTCGACGGCGACTGCGTGATCACGGGCGGCGGCCGCTCCGTCGGAGCGCACGTGTACCGGGCGACCGCGACCGATCGGGCGGGCAACGTCTCGACCCTCACCGCGTCGTACACCGTGACCCCGTGGACGATCGGCGGGCTCAGCACCTCGGTGAAGAGCGTGGCCGCCGGCGCCGCGACCGGCATGACGTTCCAGGTGACGTCCACGTCGTCCGCGGGAACGTTCCGCCACTCCGCCCTCGCCGACGTGCGCAGCGTCACGCAGAAGCAGACCTCCTGCACCGCCGGCGCCGTCCTCACCGGAGCGCCGACGACCACGCTGACCGGACGCCTCCGCTACGACACCGCGACGAACCGCTACGTGAAGGCGTGGACAGTGCCCGCGAAGCCGGGCACCTGCTGGACGCTGACGGTCACGACGGCGGACGGCAGCACGGGGAGCGCCCGGTACTCGGTGAAGTAGCGGGGGCGGACGGCCGAGGCGCTCCGGTCAGGCTCCCGCCTCGGCGTACCGCTCCGCGAGCACGCGGAACGCGGCGGCCAGCTCAGGCGGCCGGGCCCCGGCCATCGGAGCGTCGAACCGGCCGAACGACGCGGCGAGCGCCTCCCACGACCAGGCACCGAGGGCGAGTCGGCAGCCCGCGTCGCCGAGGTCCTCCACCTCGCCGTCGCCCGCGTAGGGCAGGACCTCGGCGGCGGGCGCCGCCAGCACCACCGATCCGCGGCACGGCCACCCCTCCCCGGGCGCTCCGCCGCGGAACCGCGCCTCCAGGAATTCGGCGGGACTCCCGCCCGGCAGCGCCCGGCGAGGGAAGCGGGCTCCGCGGGGCGAGCGCGGCTCGAGCCGGTCCACGCGGAACACCCGCCAGTCGTCGCGGTCGAGGTCGAAGCCGATGAGGTACCAGCGGCCCCGGCGTGCGACCAGGTGGTGCGGCTCGACGCGGCGCACCGCCTCCGCGTACTCGAAGCGCAGCACCTCCCAGGCCCGGACGGCCGCCGCGACCGCGACCAGCCGCTCCGGAGGGACCGCGGGACCCGGCGCCGCCGCGACCGTGAAGCGCAGCGCATCTGCTCGGGGCCGGAGCCGGGCGGGCAGGACCTGCCGCACCGTCGCCAGCGCACGGGCCGACGCCTCCTCGAGCCCCGCGACCGGCGCGCGCAGGGCGGCGGTGAGGGCGAGCACCTGCTCGTCGTCGAAGAGCAGCGGCGGGAGCTCGGCGCCGGCCTCGAGCCGGTACCCGCCGTCGGGCCCCTTCGCCGCGTCGATCCGGTAGCCCATCGTGCGGAGCCGGTCGACGTCGCGGCGCACCGTGCGCGGCGCGATCCCCAGGCGCTCCGCGAGCACTCCGCCCGGCCAGTCGCGGCGGGTCTGCAGGAGGGAGAGGAGCAGGAGGAGCCGCTCGGTCGTCGTGGGCACGTCCCGAGGGTAGTTCGAGAAGAGGACCGGATCCGTCCTCTTCTCCTGCGAGCGTCGGGGCACCGGGTGATCGACCCGGCACGACTGCGAGGAGCGCACCATGAGCATCACCACCACGACCCACCTCAACTTCCGCGGACAGGCCCGGGAGGCGCTGGAGTTCTACGCCTCGGTCACGGGCGGCCGGCTCGACGCGATGACCTACGCGGACGCGGACGCCGTCACCGCGCCCGACGAGGCCGACCAGCTGATGTGGGGCCAGGTCGTCTCCGAGGCAGGCTTCCACGTCATGGCCTACGACGTCCCCGCGCACACGGCCCACGACCCGGGCACGATCCCGGTGTTCGTGTCGCTGCGCGGCTCCGACGCCGACGAGCTGCGCCGCCTCTGGGACGCGCTCGCGGAGGGGGCGACGGTGCTCGCACCCCTGGCCCCGGCGGCGTGGTCCCCCCTCTACGGGATGCTCCGCGACCGCTTCGGGGTGACGTTCGTCGTCGACCTCGAGGTCGCCTGGGGCTGAGGCCCGCGGGCTCGGCGGCCGATCGCGTCCCGCCGCGGACGCGCCGGCCGCCGACTCGGTACGCTCGGCACCGGATCCGGTCGGAGGGACGCTGCATGCAGGAGACGATCTCCGAGGCCCTCTCGCTGGTCACCCTCCCCCTCGGCGTGCTGTTCCTGCTCGCCGCGTTCGTCGCGGCGCTGGTCGACGGACGCTGGCTGACGACGACCGCCTACCTCGAGGAGGGTCCGCCGCTCGCGCTGCACTGGGTGACCCGGGCCGGCGAGGTCCGGTCGCGTCCGCTCTCCGCCGGGGATCCGCTGACGCCGGCGCGGTCGGACCAGCGGGAGGTGTACTACCGCGAGGAGGATCCGCACCGCATCCGCCTGCACCGGTGGAGCGACGCGGTGCGGGCGCTGCGCCTGACCGGCCTGATCCTGCTCGGGGCGGGAGCCGTCCTCGGGATCCTGTCGACGGCGCTGGCGATCCTCGCCTAGGCGGCGCTCGTGCGCGAGGATCGGACCCGTGGATGCGGAACGGGTTCTCGGTGACGGTCGGGCCGACGGGGTGTGGTGCCGGCTCGGGGAGCCGCTGACGGTCGCGCAGATCGCGCGCGGCGGGCCCGCGTGGCTGTGCCTGGACGCGCAGCACGGCGCGTTCGACGACGCCGCGGTCCTCGCCTCCCTGCGCGCGCTCGGCGCGGTGAGCGGGAGGCCGCCCGTCGGCGTCCGGGTCGCCGGGCTCTCCGACGCCCTGATCGGCAGGGCGCTCGACGCCGGCGCGGACATCGTGGTCGTTCCGATGATCGAGACGGTCGAGGAGGCGCTCGCGGCCGTCCGCGCCGCGCACTACCCGCCGCTCGGCCGCCGCAGCTGGGGGCCGATGACCGATCTCTGGGGCGCCGCTCCCCCGTCGGCCGCCGAGGCCCGCACCGCGCTCTGGGTCATGATCGAGACGCAGGCCGGCCTCGAGGCCGTCGATCGGATCCTCGCGGTGCCGGGCGTGAGCGGAGTCTTCGTCGGCCCGTTCGACCTCGCGATCGGCCTCGGCCGGGACCTGGCCGACCTGCTCGCCGCGGACGGGCCCGACGATCCGCTGCCGAGGATCGCCGCGGCGGCCCGGCGCGCGGGCAAGGGTGCCGGAGCCTACGCGGGCGACCGCGAGCGCGCCCGACTGCTGCGGGCGCTCGGCTTCCCGAGGGTCGCGGTCGCGACGGATCAGTCGCTGATCGCGCTCGGTACCGCGGCGGCGCTCGACACGGACGCCGGGTGATGAACTCGAGGCAGGGTATCGAGCCCGACGCGGGTCACCGGCGGGCGGTCCCGTCCGGGGGCCGCACGGACTCCGGCGGCTCGGGGACGAATCGGAGGCCGCCGGCGGAGTTCGCGAGGTCGGTGAGCGCCGCGATCCAGGCGGGGTTGATGCGGGGCATGCGGCCGCCGGCGTAGGTGTAGCGGAGTGTGTGCGAGGGGTGCAGCCAGATCGCGCTGCGGCCGTCGCTCATCCCGCTCTCGTCGCGCCAGCTGACCAGGCACGACTCCCCCCGGCGCAGCTTCGCGGTGAGGACGATCTGCAGGTGGGCGAGCACCCGGTCCTCGACGTCGATCTCGACCGATCCGTCGTAGTGCAGCTTCCCCATCGGCGTCTCCCGGCCTCGTCCTCGGAAGACGGGAGCGCCTCCGGCCCACCATCCTCGGGTGTCGTCCAGTGACCAGTTCGGGGCGGCGACAACCGGCGGATCTGCTGGTAGCAGCCGGGCTCAGGCCGGCGGGTTCGCCGCCATGAAGTCGCGCATCGGCAGCAGGTTCTGAAGGGGCGCGGAGTACCCGAAGCGGGGCAGGTCGAAGACCACTCCTGCGACTCCGGAGGATCCCATCGCCGCGATCCACTCGAGCGCGGCGGGCATCGGCACCTTCAGCACCCGCGACGCGTCCTCGTCGGAGAGGCCGGCGTGCAGCGCCCCGGCGCGGGCGCGCTCCCCCGTGGTGAAGGCGAAGACCATCGGCCCCGACTCCAGGCCGCCGACGAAGGGGGTGGGCGCGTCGTCCGGCCCCCGCGCGATGAAGCACCACATCGGCAGGGCGTAGACGCTGCGCCAGAGCGCGTCCATCGCGGCGAAGCTCTCGGGGTCGGCGCGCAGGGCCTCCGCCCGGGCGTCGATCTCCTCCGTCTGGTCCATGGGGCTCCCCTCGGCGCCGACGATCGGCGCGGACCTCCACGCTAACGAGGCTCCCGCTGGGCCGCACCCGCGATCGATCCGTCAGCGGCGGCCCGTCCCGGGGGCGCGCACGGGGCGCGGGCGACGGATCGAGGCGGCGGCGGATCGCGTCCGGGCGCTGATCCGCTCGGCCACTGGCCCCGTCCAGGCGGTTAGGTTAGGTTAACCTTCGCAACCCCCACCACCCCCTTCGAAGGATCGCCGTGCCCGCCACTCGCACCCCCCTCCGCCTGACCGCCGTCGCCTCGCTCGGCCTCGCCGCGCTGCTGCTCACCGCCTGCTCGGGAGGAGCCGACGCCGGCTCCGAGGGCACGTCCGAGAGCAGCGCCGCCTCGAGCGGCGAGGGCTTCCCCGTCACCGTCGACCACGCCTTCGGCAGCACCACCGTCGAGTCGGCCGACCGCGTCGTCGCGACGAGCTGGACCAATCAGGACGTGGCGCTCGCGCTGGGCGTGACGCCGGTCGGCTTCACCCGCGCCTCCTACGGCGACGAGGACGGCGACGGCCTGCTGGCGTGGACGAAGGAGGCGCTCGACGCCTCCGGTGCCGCGACGCCGACCCTGTTCGACGAGACCGACGGCGTGCCCTTCGAGGCGATCTCGGACCTCAGCCCGACCGTGATCCTCTCCGCGTACTCCGGCATCACGCAGCAGGACTACGACACCCTCAGCCAGATCGCCCCCACCGTCGCCTACCCGGGACTGCCCTGGGGCACCACCTGGCAGGACTCCGCGAAGCTCGACGGCGCCGCGCTGGGCCTCGAGGACGAGGCCGTCGCGAAGGTCGGCGAGGTCGAGAGCGAGATCACGCAGACCACCGCGTCCTACCCGCAGCTCGCGGGCACGACGTTCATGTACGGCTGGTACGACCCGACCGACGCGAGCACCTTCACCTACTACACGCCGAACGACGCGCGCGTGAAGTTCGTCGAGGACCTCGGGCTCGACGTCGCCCCCAGCATCACCGAGCTCTCCGGCGACTCGGAGGCGTTCAGCGGCACCATCAGCTCCGAGAACGCCGACCAGCTCGACGCCGACGTGCTCGTCGTCTACGGCGACGACACGACTCTCGCCGCGCTGCAGGCCGACCCGCTGCTCTCGAAGATCCCGGCCGTCGAGCGCGGCTCCGTCTACGTGCTGAAGGACGGCTCCTCCGCCGCCATGGCCACCTCGTCGCCCAACCTGCTGAGCATCCCGTGGGTGCTCGACGACTACACCGCCGGCCTCGCCGAGGCCGCCGACAAGGTGTCGTGACCCGCATCTCATCCACCCGGACGAGGGCGACCGCTCTGGCGGTCGCCCTCGTCGCGCTCGCCGTCGCGTCGGTCCTCTCGCTCGTGTACGGCTCACGCGAGATCCCGCTCGGCGAGGTCTGGCCGGCGCTGACCGCGCCCGACCCGGCGTCCATCGTCGACGCGGCCGTGCAGGGGCGGGTGCCGCGGACGGTCCTCGCGATCCTGGTCGGCGCCGCGCTCGGGCTCGCCGGAGCCGTGATGCAGGGCCTGACCCGCAACCCGCTCGCCGATCCGGGCATCCTCGGCCTCAACTCCGGCGCCTCGCTCGCGGTCGTGCTCGGGATCGCCGGGGTCGGCGCGACGAGCCTGCCGCAGTTCATCTGGCTCGCGTTCCTCGGCGCCGCGGCCGCCGGGGCGTTCGTCTACGCCGTCGCCTCGCTCGGCCGCGAGGGCGCCACTCCGCTCAAGCTCGCCCTCGCCGGAGCCGCGACGGCCGCGGCGCTCACCTCCCTCCTCAGCGCCGTCCTGCTCACGCAGGAGACCACGCTGAACCGCTTCCGCTTCTGGCAGGTCGGCGGAGTCGGCGGCGCCGAGACCGCGAGCATCCTGCAGGTCCTCCCGTTCCTCGCGGTCGGCGCGGTGCTGGCCCTCTCCAGCGCGCGGGGGCTCGACGCGCTGGCGCTCGGCGACGACCTGGCGACCGGCCTCGGCCGGCGCGTGGGGCGCATCCGCCTGGTCGCGGGGCTCGCGGCCGTGCTGCTCTGCGGCGCCGCGACCGCGATCGCCGGACCGATCGGCTTCATCGGACTGGTCGTCCCGCACCTCGCCCGCCGAGTCACCGGCCCCGCGCACGCCTGGCTGCTGCCCTCCTCCGCTCTGCTCGGCGCCCTGCTGCTGCTCGTCGCCGACGTGGTCGGCCGCGTGGTCGCCCGGCCGAGCGACGTCGAGGTGGGCATCGTGACCGCGCTGATCGGCGCCCCGGTGCTCATCGCGATCGTGCGCCGCTCGAAGGTGCGGGCGCTGTGAGGACCGCGGAGGCGCCCGTCGCGGCCGGCATCGCGGCCGGCCGCGCGCTCCGCCGTCGCCGCACGGTCCTCGGCTGCGCGGTCCTCGCGGTGCTCGCGCTGGCGCTCGTCATCGTCTCGCTCACGGTCGGCAGCACGGTCTACTCGGTGCCGGAGGTCGTCCGCGTGATCCTCGGCGAGACCGTCCCGGGCGCCTCCTTCACCGTGGGCACGCTGCGGCTGCCGCGGACGATCACCGCCGTCCTGGTGGGCGTGGGCTTCGGGATGGGCGGCGTGATCTTCCAGACGATGCTGCGCAACGCCCTCGCCAGCCCCGACATCATCGGCATCACCTCGGGGGCGAGCGCGGCGGCCGTCGTCGCGATCGCGTTCTTCGGCCTCTCGGGAGGCGCCGTCTCGGTGATCGCGGTCGCGGCCGGGCTCGCGACGGCCCTGATCATCGCCGGTCTGGCCGAAGGCGGCGGAGTGATCGGGGCGCGGCTGATCCTCATCGGCATCGGCGTCGCGGCGATGTTCCAGAGCGTGATCGCCTACGTGCAGACCCGCGCCGACTTCGAGGACGTCCAGGAGTCGCTGCGCTGGCTGACCGGCAGCCTCAACTCGGCCGCCTGGCCCTCCGTCCCGCCGCTCGCCCTGACGATGCTCGTGCTGGTGCCGCTGGCGCTGCTGCTGTCGGGCCGGCTCGGAGTGCTCCAGCTCGGCGACGAGTCGGCGACCGCGCTCGGGCTCGACGTGCGGCGCAGCCGGCTGGCCCTGCTCGCGGTCGGAGTCGGCCTCGTGGCCGTCGCGACCGCCGCCACCGGCCCGATCGCGTTCGTCGCCTTCGTCTCGGGGCCGATCGCGCGGCGGATCCTGCCGAGCGCACGCACGCTGCTGATCCCCTCCGCCCTGGTCGGCGCGGTCGTGGTGCTCGCCGCCGACCTGCTCGCCCAGTACGTCGTCGGCGCGCTGTTCTCGGGCGCGCGCTTCCCGGTCGGCGTCGTCACCGGCGCCCTCGGCGCCCCTTTCCTGCTCTGGCTCCTCGCCCGCCGCAACCGCTCCGGAGGCTCCCTGTGACCGACGCCCCGCCCACCCTCGTCGCCGACGCGGTCACTCTCGCCTACGACGAGCGCGTCGTGGTCGACGGGCTCTCGCTCGCCGTGCCGCCCGGAGAGATCACGGTGATCGTCGGCGCGAACGCCTGCGGCAAGTCGACGCTCCTGCGCGCCATGGCGCGGCTGATCACCCCGCGCTCCGGGAGCGTCCTGCTCGACGGGCGCGCGATCCACCGGCTCCCGACGCGCGAGGTCGCGCAGCAGGTGGGGCTGCTCCCGCAGACCCCGATCGCTCCGGAGGGGATCGCCGTCTCGGACCTGGTCGCCCGCGGCCGCTACCCGCACCGGGGCCTGTTCGGCCGCGGCTCCGGATCGGACGACGACGCGATCGTCGAGGAGGCGCTGCGCGACACCGGCACGCTCGAGCTCGCCGACCGCCCCGTGGACGAGCTCTCGGGCGGGCAACGCCAGCGGGTGTGGATCGCGATGGCCCTCGCCCAGCGGACCGACGTGCTCCTCCTGGACGAGCCGACGACCTACCTCGACGTGTCGCACCAGGTCGAGGTGCTCGACCTGCTCACCGACCTCAACCGCTCGCGCGGGACGACGATCGTGATCGTGCTGCACGACCTCAATCTGGCCGCCCGCTACGCCGACCACCTCGTCGCCGTGCGCGACGGCGCCTTGTACGCCTCGGGCACGCCCGCCGAGGTGGTGACGCCGGAGACGGTGCGCGCGGTGTTCGGGATGGAGTCGCGCGTGATCGAGGACCCGGTCTCGCGGACTCCGCTGGTGCTGCCGATCGGGCGCCACCACTCGGGCTGAGCCCGGCCGGTCGCGGCTGATCCCGAGCGGTCAGGGCTGAGCCCGGCCGGTCAGGCCGGCGCCGCGGCCAGGGAGGCGCCGTCGACGAGCGTGCAGCGGAGGAGCTGCTGCTCCCGCCGCGCGGGGTCGCCCTCGATGAGGATCTGCACCGCGCGGCGCCCCATGTCGCGCCGGGGCAGCTCGAAGCCGGCCTGCCAGCCGGTGCGGTCGGCCGATCCCGAGAGCGACACCAGCGACAGGTCGACCGGCACCGCCACCCCCTCGGCCTCGGCGGCCGCCTGCAGGAGGACGAACTGCTCCTCCTGCTCGGCGAGCACGACCGTGACGCCCTCGGCGGCGATCCGGCGGATCCACTCCCGCGGCGACGCCTCCGGCCCCGGGACGAGGTGGAGGAAGCCGTCGCCGAGCTCGGCCCGCGCGCCGGCCATGCGGTCGGTGTACGACTCGACGCCCTCACCGTGACCGGCGTAGGCGAAGCGGGTGTGGCCGAGGGCGCGCGCGCAGGAGATCAGCTCGCGGACGATCGACGCGTAGTCGGCGGCCACGTAGGGCACGGGTCCGCCGGCGTCGTCGCGGCGGCCGATGCTGACGAAGGAGAAGCCGCTGGCGTTGAGGAACTCGAGCTCCTCGCGGGGCATGTGCTGCCCGAGGAGGATGCAGGAGTCGGCCAGGCGCAGCCGTGTGGTGCCGCCGCTGAGGCCACCGCGGCGGCCGCCGACGCGACCGCTGGTCAGCAGGAGGAGGTCGATGTCGCGGTTCTGCGCCTCCTCCTCGATGCCGGCGAGGAACGGGTGGAAGAAGTCCTCGCGGTCGAGCGGGAACAGGCTCTCGTAGGTGTAGACGCCGATCATGCCGGTGCCGACCTGCTTGAGGCGGCGCGCGATGGGGTCGGCGACGTACCCCGTCTCCTGGATCGCCTTGAGGATCCGCGCGCGCGTCGCCTCCGGGACCCGCGCGAGCTGCTCACCCTTGTCGTTGAGCACGAACGACACCGTCGTCTGGCTGACTCCCGCGAGACGCGCGATGTCCTTCTGCGTGATCCGCGGCACCCGGACACCCCCGCTTCATCCTGGTAATAGGTATTACGTCTTGACCTCAGGCTAACCATGACGAAGGATCGCCGTACGCCCATCCGGGGCGAGAGAGGGCGGAACGTCGACGATGATGAATCCCGCAGACCCAGACAACCAGACCACGGACCCCCAGGGGCCCGATCAGCCGCACCGGTCCGATCAGCAGCACAGCCCCGATCAGCCGCGCAGGCCCGACAACTCCCGCCGGCTCTTCCTCGCCGGGGGCGCCGCCGCCCTCGCCGGCGCAGCGGGGGCCGTCGGCGCCGCCACTCCGGCCGCCGCCGCGCCCCCGGCCGACGCTCCCGGGCAGAAGAAGCGCCTGAGCGTCACCGAGGGGCCGATCTCGCCGCTCGACAAGGAGTTCCGCTGGGACGACCGCGCCGGCGCCGACAACACCCGTGCTGTGCAGGCGGCCATCGACAAGGCCATGACCGCTCCGGGCGGCGAGGTGTCGCTGCCCGCCGGCGAGATCCGGGTGACCGGCCTCGCGGTCGACTACCGCGGCTACCCGGTGCAGCCCGAGAACGGGCCGCCGTACGGCTACGCCGGGCCGAAGATCGTCGGTGCCGGCATGCGCCAGACGAGGATCGTCCAGATCGAGGGCTCGACCCGCGACATCTTCACCGTCTCCGGCCAGACCGGCGACGCGGCCGGTCCCGCCAACAACAACAAGGCCACCGGCGTCGTCCTCGCCGACTTCGAGATGACGGGCACGCCCTCCGGCGGCCACGGCATGTCGCTGCGCTCGCTGGTCAACTGCGAGTTCCGCAACCTGTGGATCCAGAAGACCGGCAAGTCGGGCGTCTTCCGCGAGCGCGCCACCTTCGTCTCGGGCGTCGACGACGAGTACTCCTACGCCAACTCCTGGAACAAGATCAAGATCGTCGCCCCCGCGCGCTGGGGCGTGGAGGACTCGGGCAAGGCCTCCATCGGCGGCTCGATGACCAACGTCGAGGCGATCAGCCCCGGCCTCGGCGGCTTCCTCCTCGCGCCGACGAACATGACGCTGCTCGACTGCCAGGCCATCGGCGGCACGGTCGGCCTCCGGTCGATCCGCAACGAGAACCGGCGCTCGGTCAACTCCGGCCTGACCCTGATCAACTTCCGCTCGGAGGGCTCCCGCGACGGCTGGGAGGTGCTGATCGAGGCGGGCACGAGCCACATGATCGTGAACCCGAACTTCTTCCCGACCTCGGGCGCGAACTGCCTCGGCGTCGGCCTGACGAACGGCGGAGCGGACTTCGAGGTGCGCAATCTCACCGTCCTCGGCGGCTTCTACGGGCTCAGCCTCGGCCGCTTCCCGCAGCAGAAGGCCATCGTGCTGGGCAGCGACTCCTCGCAGACGCGCCTCGTGAACCCGTTCATCGAGCGCGGCGCCGCGGGAGTGGACGAGGGCTCGCTGATCGTCGACGACGGGCGCCTGACCTCGTTCGAGCTCGGCCGCGGCCGGGTGGAGCGCGCGGCCGGCTACACCACGGTCGCCCGCGCCCCCGAGACCATCCCGACCCCTCCGGCCGGACAGGTCAACGAGGGCTGGGAGCGCTCCGGCGACACCTGGCGGAAGGTGGCCGTCTTCCCCGACGGGCACCGCGTCGTCATCGCCTCCTGACCCCGAGGCGGCGGCGCCCTCCGCGCCGCCGCCTCCCCCCACCGCACACGGAACGAGCACCAGAACGCATGCATGACGACAGCACCCGCATCGAAGCCCGCATCGCCCGCGTCCGCGCCGAGAGCCTCCGGCCGGCGATCCACCGGGCGGTCGAGCCGCTCGGGATCGAGTCGTGGACCGCTCCGGGCGAGCCGGTCCCCTTCGACCAGGCGCGGGGCGCGTCCTACGCGCCCGCCCGCATCGGGGAGCCGTGGGGCGCCCCGTGGGGCACCGTCTGGTTCCACGTGCGCGGCGAGATCCCCGCCTCGTGGGTCGGCGTCGAGGGCTGCGAGCCCGAGCTCGTCGTCGACCTCGGCTACACCGGCGCCCAGTCCGGCTTCGAGGCGGAGGGGCTCGTCTTCACCACGACCGGCACGGTCGTGAAGGCGGTCGAGCCGTTCAACCAGTCGGTCCCGCTCGACCGGCTGCCCGGCCGCGAGGCGGGTGACCGCACGGTCGAGCTCTACATCGAGGCCGCCGCCAACCCGAACATCACCGGAGACTGGTCCTTCACCCCCACGGCGCTCGGCGGCCGCCCCGCCGACGGCGCCCTGCCGTCCGACCCGCTCTACCGCCTCCGCCGCCTCGAGCTCGGTCTGCTCGACCGGGAGGTCTGGGAGCTGGAGCAGGACATGGCCGTGCTCGTCGGGCTGATCGGGCAGCTGTCCGAGTCCTCCCAGCGCCGCGCCGAGATCGTGCGCGCCCTCGACCGCGCCGTCGACGTCCTCGATCCGGACGACGTCTCCGGCACCGCCGCCGCCGGCCGGGAGGCGCTGCGGACGGTCCTCGAGCGCCCCGCCTCGGCCAGCGCGCACCACCTGCACGCCGTCGGCCACGCCCACATCGACTCCGCCTGGCTCTGGCCCGCCCGCGAGACCGCCCGCAAGGTGGCCCGCACGTTCTCGAACGTCTGCGACCTGATCGAGCGCGAGGAGGGCTTCGTCTTCGCCGCCTCCTCCGCGCAGCAGTACGCGTGGCTGAAGCGCGACCACCCGGAGCTGTTCGAGCGCGTCCGCGGCCATGTGCTCGCGGGCCGCTTCGTGCCGGTCGGCGGGATGTGGGTCGAGTCGGACACGAACATGCCCGGCGGCGAGGCGCTCGTGCGCCAGCTGCTCGAGGGCAAGCGCTTCTTCCTCGACGAGTTCGGGATCGACACGGAGGAGGTCTGGCTCCCGGACTCCTTCGGCTACTCCGCCGCGCTGCCGCAGATCATCGCCGGGGCGGGCGGGCGCTGGTTCCTCACGCAGAAGATCTCGTGGAACGAGACCAACACGATGCCCCACCACACCTTCTGGTGGGAGGGCATCGACGGCACCCGCGTGTTCACGCACTTCCCGCCCGTCGACCTCTACAACTCCGACCTCTCCGGCGAGGACCTCGCCCGCGCCGAGCGCCAGTACGCCGAGAAGGGCAGCGGCACCATGTCGCTCGTGCCCTTCGGCTACGGCGACGGCGGAGGAGGCCCCAACCGCGAGATGATCGCGGCCGCCCGCCGCACGCGCAGCCTCGAGGGCTCGCCGACCGTCGAGCTCTCCACGCCCCGCCGCTTCTTCGAGGAGGCGCAGGCCGAGTACCCGGACGCGCCCACCTGGTCGGGCGAGCTCTACCTCGAGTTCCACCGCGGCACCTACACGTCGCAGGCGCGCACCAAGCAGGGCAACCGGCGCAGCGAGCACCTGCTCCGCGAGATCGAGCTGTGGGCGACCACGGCCCTCGTCCGCGCCGGTGTGCCGTACCCGGCCGACGAGTTGCGCGAGATGTGGCGGACGGTCCTCCTGCAGCAGTTCCACGACATCCTGCCCGGCACCTCCATCGCCTGGGTGCACCGCGAGGCGGAGGAGAACTACGCCCGCATCGCGCAGCGGATCGAGGAGATGATCGCCGAGGCCGTCCGGGCTGTCGCCGGCGAGGGCTCCGCGGAGCTGCTGGTGAACTCCTCCCCCTTCGCCGTCGGGGGCGCGCCCGCGCTCGGTGCGGCCGCGGCCGACCCGGCCGAGGAGCACTCGGCTCCGACGCTCCGCTCCGACGGCGACGCCCACGTCCTCGACAACGGGCTCGTCCGCGTGCGGATCGGCGCCTCCGGGCTCCTCGAGTCGGTCGTGGACCTGGCGAGCGGCCGGGAGGTCGTGCCCGCCGGCGACGCCGCGGGGCTCCTCCAGCTCCACCGCGACACCCCGAACAAGTGGGACGCCTGGGACCTCGACGACAACTACCGCCGCACGGTGGAGGACCTCGTCGGCGTCGACTCGGTCCGCGCCGACACCGTGGCCGACCCGCTCGGCCGCGAGGTCCCGGCGGTCGTGATCACCCGCTCGTTCGGCGGCTCCACGGTCGTGCAGACGGTCTCGCTGCAGATCGGCCGGGCCGCCGTCGACCTCGACCTCGACATCGACTGGCACGAGCGCCGGAAGCTGCTCAAGCTCGCCTTCCCGCTCGACCTGCTCTCGGATCGGGCGACGTCCGAGATCCAGTTCGGCCACGTGCACCGCCCGACCCACGTGAACACGACGTGGGATGCCGCCCGCTTCGAGACCGTCGCGCACCGCTGGGTGCACGTCGGCGAGCCGGGCTTCGGCGTCGCGGTCGTCAACGACTCCACCTACGGGCACGACATCACCCGCGACCGCGCCGCGGCCGGCACCCCGACGACCACGGTCCGGCTCTCGCTCCTGCGCGCGCCGCTGTTCCCCGACCCGGACGCCGACCAGGGCCGCCACCGCCTCGCCGTCTCGCTCGTGGTCGGCGCAGAGCTGCCCGACGCCGTCGAGGCCGGATACGCGCTGAACACCCCGGTCCGCAGGCTCACCGGCGCCTCGCCCGTCGCTCCCCTGGTGTCGATCGACGACCCCTCGGTGATCGTCGAGGCCGTGAAGGCGGCGGACGACGGGAGCGGTGATGTGATCGTGCGGCTCTATGAGTCGCTCGGCCGCCGCGCCACGGCGACTCTCCGCGCCGCCTTCGCCGTCCGGGCGGTCACCCGCACCGACCTGATGGAGCGCCCGACCGAGCAGGTCCGCATCGAGAGCTCCGTCGAGGCGGAGTCGGCCGGCGTGCGGCTCGAGCTGCGCCCGTTCGAGATCGCGACGGTGCGCCTGGCGCGCTGAGCGCGGGAGACGCAGGGGCGGGAGCAGGCCGGGCGGCTTGCTCCTGCCCCTGCGTCATGTGGTCTGCTCGATGCACACCGTCCCGATCGGAGAGGTCCCTCATGCAGCCGTTCCCCGCCCCGCCCCGCCAGGTGCAGATCGGCGACGCGGCCGCGTTCGCCGCCGTCACTCCGCGGGCGATCCGCCACTACCACCGGCTCGGCCTGCTCCCCGAGCGCGAGCGGGGCGGCGACGGCCGTCGACGGTACGGCTACGACGACATCATCCGGCTGCTCTGGATCCGCCGCCTGGCCGACGCCGGGGTCGCACTCGAGGACATCCGGGACGCCTTCGCCGTCGCAGCCCCGGCCGGCGCCGAGAGCAGCGCCGACCGCGAGGACGAGGTCGCGGGTGTCCTCGCGCGGCTGGACGACGCGCTCGCCGCGCAGGAGGAGGATCTGCAGCGGAAGCGGGCCTCAGTGCGGCGCATGCTGACCCTCGGCGGCCGGCTGGGGCTGCTCGACGACATCGTCTCGCGCCGCCTCGAGGGCGCGCCCGAGGGCTCGCTCCGCCAGGCCGACCTCGACACCCTGCTGGTCACCGAGCGGATGTTCGGCCCGCTGGGCGCCGTCTCCCAGGCCGGCCGCTTCGTCGTCCTGGCCGCCGATCCGGCGCTGCGGGCGGAGGCCGACCGCGTCGACGCCGCCGAGGAGGCACTCGACGACACGGTCGCCGTGGACGACCCCCGCGTGGAGCTGGTGGCGCGGGAGCGGTACGCCTTCGAGACCCGGCTGATGCGCGTCGTCGAGGAGTCCGGTCAGTTCGAGGAGGACGAGGCGGTCTTCGACGCGTGGGACGAGGCGCACCCGCCCGAGGACCCCGCGCCGGCCCCCGATCCCGCGCAGGGCTCGCGCGCCAGGAGCGCCGGCGAGATCATCCGGAGCCTGCCCTACGACGTCTCGCCGGCCCGCCTGCGCGCGATGGAGCTGGCGATGCGGCTGGGGATGGAGGAGGCGCCGGCGCCCTGAGACGCGGGGTCACGCCCGACCGGTCACCCCAGTGCCTCGCGCAGCACCTCCAGTGCCCGCTCCCGGTCGCCGGTCCCGCCGCCCTCGTGACCGCTGTACGGCCAGACGTCGATCGACATCTCGCCGCCCGAGACGTTGTGGGCGGCGAAGACCGTCGAGGGCGGGCAGATCGGGTCCATCAGGCCGACCGAGCGGTGCACCCGGCAGCGCAGCCGCTGCGAGAAGTGGACGCCGTCGACGTAGGAGAGGGTCCGCTCGACGGCGGCGAGGTCCTCGGGGCGGGTCGCCAGATAACGCGCGATCTCCACGTACGGCGCCTCGTTCGTGATGGTCGTGGCACGCAGGACGTCGGAGAGGAACGGCACCAGGGCGATCGCCGCGCGGACCCGGGGTCGCAGCGCCGCCGCCGCGGTCGCGAGCGCTCCGCCCTGGCTGCCGCCGAAGACCGCCACGCGATCCGGGTCCAGCCCGGGGAGCGCCTCCACGGCGTCGACGGCGAGCGCCGCGTCCGCGATCAGGCGCCGGTAGTAGTACGTCTCGGGCGACTCGATGCCGCGGGTGGTGACCCCGGGGTACGCGGGTCCGCTGCCGTGGGGGTCGGGAGTGGCTCCGGAGCGGGCGAGGCGGCCGGCTCCCTGGCCGCGCGCGTCGACGACCAGGTGCGCGAACCCGGCGGCGG
Source organism: Rathayibacter sp. AY2B3 (assembly GCF_002931755.1). NCBI lineage: Bacteria > Bacillati > Actinomycetota > Actinomycetes > Micrococcales > Microbacteriaceae > Rathayibacter > Rathayibacter sp. AY2B3. The sequence goes on from NZ_PSUG01000046.1 coordinate 17,677, forward strand.
CGACCCAGAGGTGCTCGATCGGCCGGCCCCGTCCACTCCCGTAGCCGGGGTACTCGATCACCACGGGGAGCGGAGCGCCCGGGTCGACCGCGGGGGTCACGAGCCAGGCGGCGATCGGCTCGCCCGCGAAGCCGGGGAACCGCACGTCCCGGACGCGGACCAGCGGGAGGCCCGCGTCCACCGGAGCGGCGCTGACGGCGGGGCCGCCCTCCCGCCCGAGCGCGAGGGTGGCCCGCCAGAAGGCGTCGAAGTCCTCGGGCTCCGCGACCTCCGCCTGGAACTCGCGGAGAGCGGCGAGGGGGCGATCCGTGAACACCGGGTCAGCCTTTCAGACCGGAGTGCGCGAGCCCTTCCACGAACTGCCGCTGAGCGAGGAGGAACACGGCCAGCACGGGCACGACCGTCATCGTCGCCGCGGCGAGCTGGACGTCCCACATCTCCCCGCCGTAGGCGTCGGTGAAGCGGGTGAGCGCCTGGGGCAGGGTGAAGAGCTCGGGCGAGGTCAGGTAGACCGTCGGCTCGAGGTACATGTTCCAGGACCCGAGGAAGGTCAGGATGGCGACGGCCGACAGCGCGGGCTTGGACAGCGGCAGGAAGATGCGCCGCCAGATCCCGAAGCGGCCGAGGCCGTCCAGCCGCGCGGCCTCCTCCAGCTCGCCGGGCATCGCGATGAAGTACTGCCGCATGATGAACGTGCCCAGCACCGCCGGCGCTCCGACCATCGGCACCAGCAGCAGCGGCACGTGGGTGTCGATGAAGCCGAGCTGCCGGAAGATCTGGAACAGCGGGATGATCGTCACCTCCGTCGGCACCAGCAGGCCGGTGAGGACGACGAGGAACACCGCATTGCGTCCCGGGAACGGGATCCGCGCGAAGGCGTAGCCGGCCAGGCTCGACACCAGCAGCGTCACCACGGTGACCGTGACCGCGATGTAGAGGCTGTTCCAGTACTGGAGCGCGAACGGCTGGAACCTGAACGCCTCGGCGTAGCCCGCCAGGCTCGGCGAGTCCGGCAGCAGGGTCGGCGGGTTGGAGAAGATCTCGTTCACCGGCTTGAACGACGAGGCGATCATCCAGAACGTCGGCACCGCGAACGGCAGCACGAGCAGGATCAGGGTCACGACGAGCAGAGCGGTCATGAGCGGGCTGCGGCCGCGGCGGCGCTTGACCGGCGGCTCCGGGACGGCTTCGAGGCGTGGCGTGAGCGGGGTCCCCTGCTCGACGACGGCGTCAGTTCTCATAGAAGACCCATTTCTTGCGCAGCTGCCACTGCACGACCGTGAGGATCAGGACGAAGAGGAGCAGCATCAGCGAGAGCGTCGCGCCGTAGCCGATGTCGCTGAACTCGAAGGCCTGTTGGAACACGTAGTAGACGAGCACTGTCGTCGACAGCTCGGGCCCGCCCTCGGTCAGGACGGCGACCTGCGCGAACGCCTGCAGCGAGCCGACGATCGTGAGGATGGCGGTGAGGAGCAGCGTGGGCGAGATGAGCGGGAGCGTGATCCGGAAGAAGATCGCGCGGGGGCTCGCGCCGTCGAGGCGGGCCGCCTCGTAGAGGTCGCCCGGCACTCCCTGCAGCGCGGCGAGGAAGAGCACCATGTTGACGCCGACGCTGCGGATGACCTGCGTGACGATGACGCTCGCCATCGCGGTGGGCCCCTCCTGGAGCCAGTTCGGCCCGTCGAGGCCGACCAGCGAGAGCAGGCCGTTGATCGCGCCGTTGTCCTGGAGGAGGAAGCCCCAGACGAGGGTCCAGGCGACCACCGAGATGACGACGGGCGAGAAGAAGAGCGTGCGGAACAGGGCGCCGCCCGGGATCCTCCGGTTGAGCAGCACGGCCAGGCCCAGCCCGAGGGCGAGGTTCAGGATCACCACTCCCCCGGAGAAGACCGCGGTCGTGCCGAGGACCGCGCCGATGCTCGGGTCGTTGATCGCCCGCTCGTAGTTCTCGCCGCCCACGAAGGTCATGGAGCCGGTGAAGACGTTCCACTCGTTGAGGCTGAACCAGACCGCGAGCCCGACGGGCAGCAGCACGAACACGATCACACCGAGCAGCTGGGGCGCGATGAAGAGCCAGCCGGCGAGCGCGTCGCGGCGCCGGAGGTTCCAGTAGGCGCCGGTGGGAGCGGATCGGCGGCTGTCCGTCGAGGTCGCGGTCACGGGATCACTTCCCCTGGAGGACGGGCGCGATGGCGTCGCAGACGCCTCCGAGCACCTCGGCGACGTCAGCGTCGGCCGACCACATGCGGTCCAGCGCCGTCTTGCCGACCGAGGTGATCTCGGCGGGGCTCGTCACCGGAGGGGTGGCGGACACGTCGGCCAGCTCGTCGACCACGACGCGGTCGAGCTGCTCGGCGCTGAGCTTCGTGTTGACCTTGGCCAGCTCCTCGCCGGACAGCAGCGATTCGCGGGGCGGCGGGAAGAACTGCGCGAGCTTGGCGGAGTTCTCCGGATTGGTCATGAACGAGAGGAAGCCGGTCGCCTCCTCCACGTGGTCGCCGCCCGCGAGCGCGGCCATGCCTGCCTGGCCGATGTTGCCGTACTCGCCGGCGGGGCCGACGGGCAGCGGGTAGATCTCGAACGGGAACGAGCCGTCGAGCAGGCTCGCGCGCGAGACCTGCGCGGTCGTGAACGCGGCGTCGCCGGCGAAGAAGTCCGCCGTCACGCCGGGCCCGGGGGTCGCGCCGCTGACGTAGACCGAGTCGTGGAAGAACTGGAACGCCTCCACCATCTCGGGCGAGTCCATCGTGCACTGGGTCCCGTCATCGCTCCACGGCTGGGCTCCCCAGCCCGCCCAGAGGTTCGCGAGGCTCAGCCAGCCCGAGAAGTCGAAGTCGCGGATGATGTAGCCGGCCTTGCCGGTCGACTCGTTGACGGCCGCGCCGATGCGGTCGACGTCCTCCCAGCTGAGGGTCGCGGGGTCGACGGTCTGCCCGGCCTGCGCGATGAGGTCCTGGTTCACGTACAGCGCGAACGGCGAGTTCGAGAACGGGTACGCGTAGAGCTCGCCGTCCTGGCTGAACGACTGCGCCACGCTGGGCAGGATGTCGTCGTACTCGTAGCCCTCGGTCCCCTCGAAGGTCTCGGTCAGCGGAGCGAGCGCTCCGGCGTCGATCAGGTCCTTCGCGATGTCGCCCACCCAGGCGAGGTCGGGGGCGTTGCCGCCCGCGGCCTGCGTGGTCAGCGTCGAGTTGTAGTCCGCGAACGGGAGGGACTCGAAGGTCACGGACTCGATCTCGGGGTGGTCGGCGATGTACTCGTCGGCCATCGAGTCGAACAGGGCGAGCTGCTTCTCGTCGGAGGTCCAGACGGACATCCTCAGAGCGACGGGTGCTGAGTCGTCCCCGCCGCCGGCGGCGCCGCAGCCCGAGAGGGCGGCGATCACTCCGACTGCGGCGAGCGAGGCCATCAGCTTCTTCGCTGGTCTCATCGTCTCTCTTTCTCCAATGGTCTTCTCGGTGTTCCCGGTCAGTACCCGACGACGTCGGGCCAGTGGGTCTCTACGCCGCGCGACTCGAGCCTCGCCTGCAGGCGGGCGACGAGGGCGGGGTCGGCGGCGATCTCGTGGGGCGACAGGTCCTCGGCGAGGGCGAGGGCCGCCAGCTCGCCGACGGCCTCGCCGATGTTCCACTCCACGGGGTGGAGGCGGTACGCGCCGTTGGTGATGTGCGTCGTCCCGATGTTCTTGCCCCCGGGCAGCAGGTTCGTCGGGGTGCGCGGGACGAGGGCGCCGAGCGGGATCTCGAACGGCGAGCACTCCACGTCGAGGTAGTTGTCGCCCCCGGTGGTCGGGTGCAGGTCGATCCGGTACATTCCCACGCCCACGGAGTCGTCGAAGCGCGCGGGGCTCCCCGTCCCGCGGGCGGCGACGGAGACGTCCTGCTCGCGCACCGTGGTGAGCGCGCGGATCCGGCGGGACTCGCGGATGTAGGGGGCCTGCGCGAGGCCGTCGGCGGTGCCCATCACGTCGCCGCGGAGCCGGAGACCGGGCCAGCCGCGGCCGCCGTCGGGACGGGGCGCCTCGGTCTGGAGCCAGTAGAAGTACGACAGCGAGAGCGCGCGGGCGCCGGCGAGGTGCTTCTCCGGCTCCGGCACGTCGAGGATCGAGCTGTCGAGGTAGTCGAGCATCGGCCAGTTCGCGAGCACGATGTCGCTGTCGAGCGCGCCCGGCCGGAGGGTCTCGGTCGCGAGGATGCGGCGGAACATCCAGAGGTCGGTGTCCCCGCCCTGCGCGCGCTGGTCCGCGGTGCGGGTGTCGCCCACGGCGTTCACGTGCATCGTGCGGGTCTCGGGGCGCAGCGTCCTCGGGTTGGGCGCGGTGAAGGACAGCAGCTTCCCGCCCCAGAAGGGCACCTCGTACTCGTGCCAGTAGTCGTAGTCGGCCGGGCGCTCGATGGTGTGGTCGCCGTCCGCGCTGTCGAAGCCGAAGCACCAGGTGACGGCCTGCACGTTCATCGGGTCGGCGACGGCGGGAGCGCTGGGCTCGCCGTGCTCGTCGCGCGACTCGGAGCCCGTGACGTAGTCGACCTCCGCGAGCGGGAGCAGCTCCCCCGTCTCGGTCGCGTCGACCACGTACCGCCCGGAGACGGCGAGCTCCTCGCCCGAGACCGCGTCGCGCAGCAGGACGCGCTCGATCCTGCCCGGGCCGCCGTCGACGGCGAAGGGGACGACGCCGGTGACGACGCGGATCGCTCCGCTCGAGCGATAGGGGGCGAGCATCTCGTCGAGCACGGCGACGGCGACGCGGGGCTCGGCGCAGAGCCGGCTCACGAGTCCGCGGCCGGGATTCAGGCGCTCGTCGCGCATCGCCTCGGCGGTGAGGGGGTAGTTGCGGCGGTAGTAGCCGCGGATGCCGTCGCGGAGGCGCCGGTAGTCGGCGGTGACTCCGAACTGCTCGACCCAGGTGTGCTCGTCCGGCGGGACGCCCTGCGAGGTGAGCTGGCCGCCCAGCCACGGGTACTGCTCGGTCAGCACGACCGAGAGGCCGTTGCGGGCGAGGGCGATCGCCGCCGCCACTCCTCCGAGACCGCCGCCGATCACGGCGACATCTGCTTGCATCGGGGTCACGCGTCCGCCTCGTCCTCGTCGACAGTCTGGATCATCGGCCCGTTACCCATGGGTAATACGTATTGCCGATTGGTTAGACCGTAACGCACGAGTGTCCGGTTGGCAACGGTCTCCGCCGTTCCGAGCGACGCCGCGGCGACCCGCGGGCGTCCTCAGCCGGGAGTGGGCCGGATGTCAGGGCTCGGTGGCATGCTCGACCCCGAGCGCGGCCGGCGGGCGGCGGCGCGGAGCGGAGCAGCATGATCGGGTTGGATCTCACCGGGCGCACGGCCCTCGTCACGGGGTCGGGGCAGGGCATCGGGCTGGCCATCGCGACGACGCTCGCGGAGGCGGGCGCCGAGGTGATCGTGAACGCCCGCTCCGAGCGGTCGATCCGCCGGGCGATCGAGGCCGTCAGCGTGGCGGTGCCGGAGGCGCGGGTGCGCGGAGTCGCGGCCGACGTGTCGACGGAGAAGGGCACGGCCTCCCTCCTGCGCGCGGCCGCCGAGGTGGACGTGCTCGTCAACAACCTCGGGATCTTCGGGTCCGCCGATGCGCTCTCCATCGACGACGACGAGTGGCGCCGCTACTTCGAGGTCAACGTGCTCACCGGCGTGCGCCTCACCCGCGCCTACCTCCCCGGGATGATGGAGCGCGCGTGGGGCCGCGTCCTCTACATCGGCAGCGACTCCGCCGTCGTCACGCCCGCCGAGATGATCCACTACGGAGTGTCGAAGACGGCGCTGCTGGGCGTCTCGCGCGGCTTCGCCAAGGCGGCCGCCGGCACCGGGGTGACGGTGAACAGCGTGCTCGCCGGGCCGACCCACACGGGCGGCGTCGAGGACTTCGTCTACGAGCTGGTCGACCGCGAGCTACCGTGGGAGGAGGCGCAGCGCGAGTTCATGCGCCTGCACCGGCCGCAGTCGCTGCTGAAGCGCCTCATCGAGCCGGAGGAGATCGCCCACATGGTGGCGTACCTCGCCTCCCCGCTCGCCTCGGCCACCACGGGCGCCGCCGTGCGCGTCGACGGCGGCTACATCGACTCGATCGTGCCGTAGCGCCCGCTGCCGGTGCGTCTCCCGGCGTCGGCCGTCAGCGCGGAGGGGCGACCGAGCCGCCGGGGCGCCACGGGCCGCCGATGCGCTCCTGGAGGAGCGGCGCGGCGGGGTCGGCGAGGCGGGCGAGCAGCGCCTCCACTCCGCGGCGGCCGAGCTCGCGGCCGGGCGCGACGAGCAGGTCGAGCGCGGGGTCGGCCAGGTCGGCGACGTCGGGGTCGGAGGCGAGCAGCACGATCGAGACGTCCTCGGGCACCCGCAGGCCGCGGTGCCGCACCTCGTGCGCGAACCCGACGGCGGCGCCTCCGTTGACGATCACCGCGGCGGTCGCGGAGCCGGGGTCGAACGAGCGGGCGAGCGCGCGGCCGCCGGCGGGCGACTCCTCGCAGCGCAGCAGCACGCCCTCGACGCCGCGGGCGGCGCAGGCGAGCGCGAACGCCTCCTGCGTGCGGGCGTAGGGGCCGAAGTCGGCCGCGGCGTCGCGGTCCGGGCCGAGCACGAGCGCCACCCGGGCGTGCCCGAGACCGGCGAGCCGGCCGAGCGCCTCCTCGACCATCCCCTCGAAGTCGATGTCGACCCAGTCGAGGGCCGACGGGTCGCGGGTGCGGCCGATCAGGGCGAAGGGGGTGCCGGAGTCGCGCAGAATCGGCACGCGCTCGTCCTCGCTGGTGACCTGCATCAGCACGACGCCGTCGATCAGGCCGTCGGCGCGCAGGTCGGCGAGGCGGTCAGATCCGCCGACCGTCGGCCAGAGGACGATCGAGTGGTCCTGCTCCGCCGCGGCCTCGGCCGCTCCGAGCAGGAACGAGGTGGCGGTGTTGAGCGGCCGGCTCGACACGAGCGGATAGACGACCGCGACGATCCCGGAGCGGCGCCGCGCGAGGGCGCGGGCCAGGGCGTGCGGCCGGAAGCCGAGCTCGCGCATCGCCGCCCGCACCCGCTCGCGGGTCTCGGGCGAGACGGGCTTGGTGTCGTTGACCACGAACGACACGGTCGCGATCGAGACCCCCGCGAGGCGCGCGACGTCCCTCATCGTGGCCACCGCGCCTCCTCCGCTCGCGCCGCCCGGCCGTGGTTGACGCGGGGCGGACGTCTCCCGCATCCTAGGAGACGCGGCCGGTAAAGCGGTTAACCCCGTGTCGGGCCGCCCCACTGCCGCACCGTCTCCACCGTCGAAGAAGGAACACCGTGACCACACCCTCCTCCCCCGTCCGCGTCCTCGTCTGGGGCGAGAACCGCCATGAGCAGATCGAGGAGAAGGTCCGCGCGATCTACCCCGACGGCATGCACAGCACGATCGCCGACGGCATCCGCGAGAACCTCGGCGAGCGCGCCACCGTCTCCACCACCACGCTCGACGAGCCCGAGCACGGCCTCACCGAGGACGTCCTCGACGCCACCGACGTGCTGGTCTGGTGGGGCCACATGGCCCACGGCGACGTCTCCGACGAGATCGTCGAGCGCGTCCAGCGCCACGTCCTCTCGGGCATGGGCCTCGTCGTCCTGCACTCCGGCCACTGGTCGAAGATCTTCGGCAAGCTCATGGGCACCACCTGCACGCTGCGCTGGCGCTCGGAGGAGGACCGCGAGCTGGTCTGGACCATCGACCCCACGCACCCCATCGCCCAGGGGATCCCGCACCCCTTCGTGATCCCCCAGCAGGAGATGTACGGCGAGTTCTTCGACGTGCCGGCGCCCGACGAGCTCGTGTTCCTCTCGACCTTCACAGGCGGTGAGGTCTTCCGCTCCGGCATGACCTGGAAGCGCGGCCACGGGCGCATCTTCTTCTTCTCCCCCGGCGACCAGGACTACCCCGTCTACCACCAGGCCGAGGTGCGCCGCGTGATCGCGAACGGCGTCGAGTGGGTGCGCTCCTCGCGCCCCGAGCGCCGCCTCCCGGTGCTGCAGCGCTACGAGACCGAGGACTTCCACAACGGCCAGGACTACGAGGGAGCGCTCGTCCGATGACGGTCCGCCTCGTCCAGGTCGGCGCCGGCGCGATGGGTCGCGCCTGGATCCGCACCATCCGCGACTCCCCGGACGCCGAGCTCGTCGGCCTGGTCGACCTCGACGTCGACCTCGCCACGGCGGCGGCGGAGGAGGAGGGGGTCGGCCCGGTCGCGGTCGGCACCTCCGTCGCCGAGGTCGCCGCGCGCTCCGGCGCCGACGCCGTGGTCAACGTGACCGTGCCGCGGGCCCACCTGCCCGTCAGCTCGGAGGCGCTGTTCGCCGGGCTGCCCGTGCTCTCGGAGAAGCCGATCGCGCCGACCATCGCCGAGGCGCTGGTGCTCGCGGCGACGGCCGAGGCCTCCGGCCGACTCCTGATGACCAGCCAGTCGCGCCGCTACTACGCGGCGATCACCGCCTTCCGCGAGCAGATCGCGGGACTCGGGCAGCTGGGCACCGCCTCCGTGCACTTCGCGAAGGCGCCCCGCTTCGGCGGCTTCCGCGACGAGATGGACCACGTGCTCCTGGTCGACATGGCGATCCACGCCTTCGACGCGGCGCGGTACCTGCTCGACAGCGACCCGGTCGCGGTCTACTGCGAGGAGTACAACCCGGGCTGGAGCTGGTACGCCGACGGAGCAGCGGCGAGCGCCGTGTTCGAGTTCGCCGGCGGAGTGCGCTTCAGCTACACCGGCAGCTGGTGCGCCGACGGCCTCGAGACCTCGTGGAACGGCGACTGGCGCGTGAACGGAGCCGGCGGCACCGCGCACTGGGACGGCGACGGCGCCCCGGAGTGGCAGTCGCGCGAGTCGGAGGCGGTGCGGACCGCCACGCTCCAGCCGGTGCCCGAGGAGATCGCGGGCTCGCTCGCGGAGTTCGTGCGGGTGCTGGGTTCGGGGGCGGTGCCCTCGGGCGAGGTGCACTCGAACGTGCGGAGCCTCGCGATGGTGGAGGCGGCGGTCCGCTCCTCCGAGACGGGCTCACGGGTGCGGCTCGACGAGGTGCTGGAGGAGGGGTACGCGGAGGCGCTGACGCTCGCTCGCGACGAGCGCGTCCGCGCGGCCCTCGCCTCCTGGGGCTCGGCCGCGGCGGGCCTCGCGCGCTGACGACGCCGCCCGGCGGCGTCGCGGCTCCGCCACCGCGCGTTCGCCGGGCGGACACCTGCGGTCGGCGGAGCGTTCACCGGAGGCGGCCAGCGTGAGCGGGTTCCTTCGAAGCCGCTCAGGAGACCCGTGTCCTCTCGCCGTACCCGCACCCGCACCCGTACCGCCGCCCTCGCCCTCACCGTGACCCTCGCCGGCTGCACCGTCGGAGCCGCGGCCCTGCCCGCCTCCGCCGCGGGCGACTCCTTCTTCACCCGCATCGCCACGGTGCCGGCCTACCTGAACGCGGCCGACCCTGCCGTCGATGCCGCGGTCGCCGAGATCTCGAGCGCGTCGCCCGACGGTCGCCTGGTCTACTCGACGGACTCCGCCGGGCAGCGCATCAACGTCCTCGACATCTCGGACCCCGACTCCCCGGAGCCGCTCGGCGGCGTCGGCGTAGGCGGCGAGCCGACCTCGGTCTACGCGACCGGCGAGTACGTGCTCGCGGTGGTGGACACGAGCGACGGCGACTTCGCGAACCCCTCCGGCCACGTCAGCGTCCTGCACGCCGACGACCTCGCGCCCGTCGCCAGCATCGAGCTCGGCGGCCAGCCCGACTCCATCGACGTGACCACCGACGGCTCGACCGCGGTGATCGCGATCGAGAACCAGCGCGACGAGGACCTCGCCCCCGAGGGCGGCGAGGAGGGCGACCTGCCCCAGGCTCCCGCGGGCGAGCTCGTGGTGATGGACCTCGCGGGCGATCCCGCCGGCTGGGTGCCGGAGCACGTCGACCTGACCGGTCTCGCCGGCCTCGACACCCCGTCCGACCCCGAGCCCGAGTACGTCTCGATCAACCCGGCCGACACCGCGGTCGCCGTGACGCTGCAGGAGAACAACGCCGTCGCGATCGTCGACCTGGCCACGCGCTCCGTCACCGCCTCCTACACCGCGGGCACCGCCTCCGTCAGCGGCATCGACACGCTCGACGACGACTCGATCTCGCTGACCGGCTCGATCACCGACGTCCCGCGCGAGCCCGACGCGATCGGCTGGGTCGGCGACGACCACGTCGCGATCGCGAACGAGGGCGACTGGAAGGGCGGCACGCGCGGCTGGTCGATCCTCGACGCCGCGACCGGGGCCGTGCAGTGGGACGCCGGCAACTCCTTCGACCACCTCGCGGTGCGCCTCGGGCTCTACCCGGACAAGCGCTCCGACGCCAAGGGCTCCGAGCCCGAGGGTCTGCTCTCGGCGACCTTCGACGGCGTGCCCTACGTGTTCGTCGGGGCCGAGCGGGCGAACTTCGTGGCCGTCTACGACGTCTCGGATCCGACCGCCCCGCGCTTCGTGCAGGCGCTGCCGTCGACTCCCGGCCCGGAGGGGCTGCTCGCCCTGCCCGAGCGCGATCTGCTGGTCGTCTCGAGCGAGACCGACGACGCCGAGGCCGCCGTCCGCGCGAGCGTGCAGCTCTACGCGCTCGGCGCCTCCGCCCCCGCGTTCCCGACCGTGCTGTCGGCCGACGTCGACGGATCGCCGCTGCCCTGGGGTGCGCTCTCGGGCCTCTCGACCGACCCGGCCGACTCCGAGCGCCTGTACGCGGTGAGCGACAGCGCGTACGCGCCGAGCACCCTCCACTCCATCGACACCTCCGTCTCGCCGGCGCTGCTCGACACGACGCTCACGGTGACCGAGGGCGGCGAGCCCGCCGCTCTGGACCTGGAGGGGATCGCCGCGCGCGCCGACGGAGGCTTCTGGGCCGTGACGGAGGGCGCGACCGGCGACGGCAACGCGCTCCTGCGACTCGACGCGGACGCCGCGGTGACCGAGCGGATCGTCCTCCCCGCGGAGCTCGCCTCCGCACTGGGCAAGCAGGGCTTCGAGGGAGTGGCCGTCGAGGACGGCGCCGACGGCGAGATCGTCTGGACGGCGCTGCAGCGCGAGGCCTCGATCGACGCCGAGGGCGTGGTCCGGATCGGGCGCTACGACGTCGCCGCCGGGACCTGGAGCTTCTTCGGCTACCCGCTGGAGGCCGTGTCCGGTGCGGACGGCGACTGGAACGGGCTCTCGGAGATCACGCTGACCCCCGCGGGCACGCTCGCGGTGATCGAGCGCGACAAGCTCAACGGGCCGGACGCCGCGCTGAAGGCCGTGTACACGGTGCCGCTGCCGACGGGCGCCGGCGCGGCGGTCGGCGAGACGCTGCCGATGCTCGAGAAGACCCTCGCGGTCGACGTGCTGCCCGCACTGCAGGCCGGGAACGGCTGGACCCAGGAGAAGCTCGAGGGCCTCGGGATCACCGGCTCCGGCGAGGTGTTCGCGGTGACCGACAACGACGGCGTGGACGACGCGAACGGCGAGACGGTGCTCGCCTCGCTCGGCTCCGCGGAGTCCCTGTTCGGGGCGGGGACGGTGCCGACTCCTGCGCCGACGGTGGCGCCGACTGCTGGGCCGACGGTGGCGCCGACCGCGCAGCCCACTGTCGCACCCACGGTCGCACCCACTGCTGAGCCCACTGCTGAGCCCACCGCTCAGCCGACCGCTCAGCCGACTGCTCAGCCCTCGGCCGAGCCGACCCGCACGCCGGCTCCCGCTCCGGCCGGCGCCGTTCCTCCGCGGACCGGCTCGGGACTCGCGAGCACCGGCGTCGAGACGGGCTGGACCGCCGCGGCGGCCCTCGCCCTGCTCGCCGGTGGAGCGCTCGCGCTCGGAGTGACGCGCCGCCGCCGCGACGCGCGCTGACACGCGCTGACGCGTCCCGCCATCGAGGGAACCCCGACCTGTCGAGGGAGCCAGATGCATCTGGTTCCCCCGACGGTCCGGGGTTCCCTCGCCGGTGGCGGGGAACTAGCTTCCGGTGGGGGCGTCCTCGGTGTCGGGAGCGGTGCTCTCGGAGGGCGCCTGCGGGACGCGTCAGCGCGTGTCAGCGCGCGTCGCGGCGGCGGCGCGTCACTCCGAGCGCGAGCGCTCCACCGGCGAGCAGGGCGAGGGCCGCCGCGGCGGTCCAGCCCGTCTCGACGCCGGTGCTCGCGAGTCCCGAGCCGGTCCGCGGAGGAACGGCGCCGGCCGGAGCGGGAGCCGGCGTGCGGGTCGGCTCGGCCGAGGGCTGAGCAGTCGGCTGAGCGGTCGGCTGAGCGGTGGGCTCAGCAGTGGGC
>NZ_PSUG01000047.1:0-29089 GCF_002931755.1 Rathayibacter sp. AY2B3
CGTCGTCCTCGTCTTCGTCGGCATGCTGCTCTCCTGGCGCAAGCGGCGCTGCAGCTCGGCGACCAGGTGCGCCCGGAGGGCGGGCTCGGCCACACGGAGGTAGCTGTCGACGGTCTCGTCGCCGCGGGGCGACCAGGAGATCACGAGCAGGCCGCCCTCCTCGACGACGCGGTCGATCACGTAGCTGCCCTGGCCCGCTCCGCGCAGGAGGGCGGCCGGGATCACCGTCTCGCGCTCGCCGACGGGGGCGATCACGACGCCGCGCTCGTGGAGGCGCAGCACCGCGTTGCCGCGGAAGCCGAGCCCGGGCAGCACGACGCGCTCGAGCGGCTGCTCGAAGCGGGTCGTGGCCACGTACGGCAGGTCGACGCGCTCGACCTCGGCACCCAGCGAGGACGCGGGCACGGGCTCCGGCGCGAGGCCGGCCGAGCGGCGGCGCCGCTTGCGCCAGGAGAGCAGCATGCCGACGAAGACGAGGACGACGACCGCGGCGATGACGATCGTGATCGCGGCCCTATCCACGGGAGGCCTTCGCGGACGCGGCGACGACCGCCGCGTCGACGAGCTCGCCGTCCAGCACGGTCGGGAAGCCCCGGTGGAGAGTGGCGACGACGCGGCCCGGCAGCTCGCGACCGAGGTACGGGGAGTTGCCGCTGCGACCGCGCAGATCCCCGGCCGAGAAGCGGCGGCGCGCCTCCGGGTCGTAGAGCACGACGTTCGCGGCGGCCCCGACGGCGAGGCCTCGGTCGTAGCCGTCGAGCCGACCGATGCGGGCGGGCGCGGAGGAGAGCACGCGCGCGACGTCGGACCAGCTCATCCGGCCGTCCTCGACGACAGCGGCGTGCACCACGCTCAGCGCGCTCTCGAGGCCGACCATGCCGAACGCCGCGGCGTCCCACTCGCAGTCCTTCGCCTCCACCGGGTGCGGCGCGTGGTCGGTGGCGACGATGTCGATGGTGCCGTCGGCGAGGGCCTCGCGGAGGGCGAGCACGTCCTCGTCGCGGCGCAGCGGCGGGTTCACCTTGAAGCGGGCGTCGTAGCTCGGCCCGTCCTGGCCGGCGACGGCCTGCTCGGTGAGGAGCAGGTGGTGGGGGGTGACCTCGGCGGTCACGTCGATCCCCCGGGCCTTCGCCCAGCGGATGACGTCGACCGAGCCCGCCGTCGAGACGTGGCAGACGTGCAGGCGGGAGCCCACGTGCTCGGCGAGGAGCACGTCGCGCGCGATGATCGCCTCCTCGGCCACGGCGGGCCAGCCCTGCAGCCCGAGGGCGCTGGAGACGGCGCCCTCGTTCATCTGCGCGCCGACGGTGAGCCGCGGCTCCTGCGCGTGCTGGGCGACGACTCCGTCGAACGCTTTGACGTACTCGAGCGCGCGCCGCATCAGCAGCGCGTCCGAGACGCACTTCCCGTCGTCCGAGAAGACCCGCACGGCAGCACGGCTGCGGGCCATCGCGCCGAGCTCGGCGAGCGACTCCCCCGCCAGCCCCACGGTCACCGCACCGATCGGGCGGACCGTCGCGTAGCCGGCGTCCTCGCCCAGGCTCTGGACCTGCTCGACCACGCCCGCGGTGTCCTGCACCGGCGAGGTGTTCGCCATCGCGAAGACGGCGGTGAAGCCGCCCGCGGCCGCAGCGCGCGTGCCGGTGAGGATCGTCTCGCTCTGCTCGAACCCCGGCTCGCGGAGGTGGGTGTGCAGGTCGACCAGGCCGGGCAGCGCCAGCAGGCCGTCGGCGTCGATCACGCGGGCCCCGCTCGAGTCGAGGTCGGCGCCGATCTCGACGATCACGCCCCCGTCGATCAGCAGGTCGGCGGTCGACTCGTCGGCGAGGGTCGCTCCCGAGATCAGGATCCGCTCCGTCGCCGTGCTCGGGCGTTGCTGGGCAGTGCTCATCAGTGGACCTCCCGTTCGCCGGACAGCAGCAGGTAGAGCGCGGCCATCCGGACGGACACTCCGTTCGTGACCTGTTCGAGCACCGTGGAGCGGCTCGAATCGGCGGCCGCCGAGGAGATCTCGACGCCCCTGTTCATGGGTCCGGGGTGCATGACGATGGTATCCGGACCCAGCCGGGCGAGCCGCTCGTCGTCGAGGCCCCAGATCCGCGCGTACTCACGGCCGTTGGGGAAGAACCCGCTCGACATCCGCTCGAGCTGGATGCGCAGGAGCATCACGACGTCGGGGAGCCCGGTGTCGATCGCCTCGTCCAGATCGAAGCGGACGGTCGCGGGCCAGTCGCGCGTGTCGACCGGCACGAGGGTCGGCGGAGCGACCAGGGTGACCTCGGCGCCCAGCGCCGTCAGCAGCCAGACGTTCGAGCGCGCCACGCGCGAGTGCAGGACGTCGCCGACGATGGTCACCGCGACGCCGTCGAGGCTCTTGCCCCGGGACGCGGACGCGCCGTGCAGGCGCCGGCGGATGGTGAACGCGTCCAGGAGCGCCTGGGTCGGGTGCTCGTGGGTCCCGTCGCCGGCGTTGAGGATCGACGCGTCGATCCAGCCGCTCGCGGCCAGCACCGCGGGAGCTCCGGAGGCGCTGTGGCGGATGACCACGCCGTCGGCGCCCATCGCGGCGAGCGTCTGCGCGGTGTCCTTCAGGCTCTCGCCCTTCGAGACGCTGGAGCCCTTCGCGCTGAAGTTGATGACGTCGGCCGAGAGCCGCTTCGCCGCCGCCTCGAACGAGATCCGCGTGCGGGTGGAGTCCTCGAAGAAGAGGTTGACCACGGTCTTCCCGCGCAGGGTCGGGAGCTTCTTGACCTCGCGGTTCTGCACGTCCGCCATGTCCTCGGCGATGTCGAGGAGGGCGATCGCGCTCGCGCGGTCGAGGTCGCGGGTCGAGAGCAGGTGCTTCACGGAGCCGCCTCCTCGCCGGTGGCGTGCGACTCGATCGCGACCAGGTCCTCGCCGTCCGTCTCGACGAGCCGGACGTTGATCCGCTCGCTCAGGCTGCTCGGAAGGTTCTTGCCGACGAAGTCGGCCCGGATCGGGAGCTCGCGGTGCCCGCGGTCGACCAGCGCGGCCAGCCGCACGGCTCGCGGACGCCCGATGTCGCTGAGGGCGTCCAGGGCGGCGCGGATGGTGCGGCCCGAGAAGAGGACGTCGTCGACGAGGACCACGGTCCGGCCGTCGATGCTCGCGGGGACGGCGGTGCGAGCGGGGGTGCGGACCGGGTGCCGGGAGAGGTCGTCGCGGTACATCGTCACGTCGAGGGAGCCGGCGAAGACGGGGGCCGCGTCCGGCTCGATCCGCGCGATCGTCTCGGCGATGCGCCGCGCGAGGGCGACGCCGCGCGTGGGGATCCCGAGGATGACCAGCGACTCGGGGCCGCGGTTCGACTCGAGGATCTCGTGGGCGATGCGCGTGAGCGCTCGCGTGATGTCAGCGCCGTTGAGCACGATTCGTGCCGTCACACCGACCTCCTTCCCCGCCTCACAGGACGGCTGTTAAAGGAAAAGCCGTGTCGAGTATAGGGGCCGTCGCGCACCCCGCCGGACGGGCCCCCGGGAACGTCCTCGGCCCGCCGGATCACGGGGATCCGGCGGGCCGAGGACGGTCTCGTAGCGGTCAGGCCGTCGTGCGGGACTCCGCGACCGAGGCCAGGAGCCCGTTGATGAAGCCCGCCGAGTCGTCGGTCGACAGCGACGTCGCGGCCTCGACGGCTTCGGAGATCGCGACGCCGTCGGGGACCGCGTCATTGTGCAGGATCTCCCACACCCCGATCCGGAGGATCGCGCGGTCGACCAGCGGCATGCGCGAGAGGGTCCAGCCCTGGGCGAGGCGGGCGATCAGCTCGTCGATCTCGTCGGCGTGGTCGATGACTCCGTCGACGATCTCGCGGGCGTAGAGCCACGAGGCCTCACGAGCCGGCTCGTTCGCCGCCCGCTCGGCCTCGGCGCGCAGCGACTGGGCGAAGCTGATCTGCCGGACGTCGGCGTTGTAGAGGATGTCGAGGGCGCGCTTGCGCGCCTTCGTGCGAGCACTCACGGGAGGCCCGGCTCAGCTGACGCGGCCGAGGTAGTCGCCCGTGCGGGTGTCGACCTTGACCTTCGTGCCCTGCTCGAGGAAGAGCGGGACCTGGATCTGGTAGCCGGTCTCGACCGTCGCGGGCTTGGTGCCGCCGGTCGAGCGGTCGCCCTGGAGGCCGGGCTCCGTGTAGGTGATCTCGAGGACGACCGAGGCGGGGAGGTCGATGTAGAGGGGGTCGCCGTCGTGCAGGGCGAGGGTCACGTTCTGGTTCTCGAGCATGAAGTTCGCCGCGTCGCCGACGACCGCCTCGGGGACGGTGATCTGGTCGTAGTCGCTGGTGTCCATGAACACGAAGTCCGCGCCGTCGCGGTAGAGGTACTGGAAGTCGCGGCGGTCGACGTTGGCCGTGTCGATCTTGGCGCCCGCGTTGAAGGTCTTGTCGACGACCTTTCCGGTGAGGACGTTCTTCATCTTCGTGCGGACGAAGGCGCCGCCCTTGCCCGGCTTGACGTGCTGGAAGTCGATGACGTTCCAGAGCTGGCCGTCGATGCTGAGGACGGTGCCGTTCTTGATGTCGGTGGTAGAGGCCATGCGAAGGGGGATCCGTTTCGGTGGAAGTCTGCGCCGGCGAGCCCGGTACGCGGGCGCGGCGATATCGGCCGGTCCGGCTGACCCGTCGAGTGTAGTCGACGCGGCCCCGTCGGCAGAGGAGTCTGGACGCCGCGTGCGAATCGCCCCACCGGTCCGCCGGAGCGCGAGACGGTGGAGGACCGACCCCGAGGAGGAGCACATGGACACCGTTCCCGCCGACATCGTCGTGCCGCCCTGGTACTCGATCGCGTTCACCGCCGTGCCGATCGTCATCGCCGTCGTGATCGTGCTCGTCGTGGTGCTGATCGTCGTGAACGTGCGCCGGGCGCGCTCGCTCGGAGTGGATCCGCTGACCCTGCGGACCGACGTCGCGGCCCGCTTCGCCCGCGAGGGTCCCGGCTCCGCCCGCCCGCTCGCGGACCGGCTCGCCGAGCTGGAGGCGCTGCGAGCGGCGGGAACGATCACCGAGGCCGAGTACGCCCAGGCGCGGAGGGCGGCCCTGGGCGGAGGCTGACGGCGCCGCCCCGGCGAGGGCTCCTGCTCAGCCGGAGCTACGACCCGATCTCCTGGTACGCCGCGAACAGCAGCGACGTCTCCGGACCCTGCAGGATGCTCGGCCGCGCGATGTCGTCGAGGACCACGAAGCGCAGCATCCCCGCGCGGGTCTTCTTGTCGCGCTGCATGGCGGCGAGGAGCGTCTCCCACCGGCCGAGCGGGTAGCTCGTCGGCAGGGTCAGCGACTCGAGGACCCGGCGCTGGCGGTCCACGACCGCGTCGCTGAGCGATCCGGTCAGGCGCGAGAGCTCGGCCGCGAACATCATCCCGACGGAGACCGCCGCGCCGTGGCGCCACTGGTACCGCTCGGCGTGCTCGACCGCGTGCCCGAGGGTGTGCCCGTAGTTCAGGATCTCGCGCAGGCCCTTCTCGGTGAAGTCCTCGCCGACGACCCGCGCCTTGATCCCGATCGACAGCTCGACCAGGCTGCGGAACTCCTCCGACGTCGGGTCGGTGGCCAGGTCGATGTCGGACTCGATGATATCGAGGATGCGGGGCTCGGCGATCATCCCGTACTTCACGATCTCGCCGAAGCCGGCGAGGATCTCGTTGCGCGGGAGGCTGGTCAGCACGTCGAGATCGGCGACGACCGCCCGCGGCGCGTGGAAGGCGCCGACGAGATTCTTGCCCTCGGCCGTGTTGATGCCGGTCTTCCCGCCGACGGCCGCGTCGACCATCCCGAGCACCGTGGTCGGCACCTGCACCAGGTCGACCCCGCGGAGCCAGGTGGCGGCGACGAAGCCGGCCAGGTCGGTGATCGCGCCGCCGCCGAAGCCGACGACCACGTCCGTGCGGGTGAAGTCCGACTGCCCCATCACCTGCCAGCAGAACGCCGCGACCTCCACGCGCTTCGCGGCCTCGGCGTCCGGGACCTCGGCGAGCAGCACCTCGTAGCGCTCGAGCAGGCTCTCGCGGATCTCGGCGGCGAGGACCGCGAGGGTCGGCGGGTGCACGATGAGCACCTTCGCGGCCCGGGGGCCGATCGCGTCGGCGAGGCCGTCGAGGAGTCCGCGCCCGACGTGGATGTCGTAGCCGTTCTCTCCGGCGACGGGAATGGCGGTGGTGCCGTCGTTCATGACTGTCTTCCGCTCGGGCGGCTCGTGGCCGCCGGGTCCGATGGTGCAGGGGTGGCGGAGGAGCGCTGCGCGCGCACCCACTCCGCGATCTCGGCGGCGATCAGGGTGATCGGCCGCCGGGAGGTGTCGACCACGGTGTCCGCGAGGGACTCGTAGACCGGGCGCCGCTCGTCGAAGATGCGGACCCAGTCGCCGACCCCGCCGCGCACCAGAGGGCGGGAGCCGGAGCCGAGCCGGTCGCGGACGGCCTCGGCCGTGGTGGTGAGAAGAACGACGGGCACGTCGGCGAGGTCGGCGCGCGTCGCAGGATCGAGCACCGCTCCCCCGCCGAGGCTCAGCACGACGTCGCGGCGGACGGCGCGCTCGACGACGCGGCGCTCCTCGCGGCGGAAGGCCGGCTCGCCGTGGGCGTCGAAGTAGGGGGCGATCGGGCCGTGGGTGCGCACGAACTCCGCATCGGAGTCGACGAACCCGGCGCTCAGCGCCTTCGCGACCCGCTTGCCGATCGTCGTCTTGCCGGCCCCCATCGGGCCGATCAGGACGACGCGGGCGCGGGCCGCGCCGGTATCGTGACCCGCCATCAGCGGGCCGCCGAGGACGCGGCCATCAGGCGAGCCCGAGACCCGGGTCGCTCGCGGCGGCCGTGCGGAGCTCGTCGGGGACGGCGGCGAGGTAGCCCTGCAGGTTGCGGCGGGTCTCGGTGACGCTGTCGCCGCCGAACTTCTCGAGCACGGCGTTCGCGAGCACCAGGGCGACCATCGCCTCCGCGACGACGCCCGACGCCGGCACCGCGCAGACGTCGGAGCGCTGGTGGTGGGCGCCCGCCGCCTCACCCGTGGCGACGTCGACGGTGCGCAGGGCGTGCGGCACGGTCGCGATCGGCTTCATGCCGGCGCGGACCCGCAGCACGGTCCCCGTGCTCATCCCGCCCTCGGTGCCGCCGGCCCGGTCGCTGGACCGGGAGATCCCGGCGGCGGCCTGGAACAGCTCGTCGTGCGCCTCCGAGCCGCGGCGGGTGGTGGTGAGGAAGCCGTCTCCGACCTCGACGCCCTTGATCGCCTGGATGCCCATCAGTGCCGCCGCGAGCTGGGCGTCGAGGCGACGGTCCCAGTGCACGTAGGAGCCGAGTCCGGGCGGGAGGCCGTACGCGAGGACCTCGACCACGCCGCCGAGGGTGTCGCCGTCGTCGTGGGCGCGGTCCACCTCGGCCACCATGAGGGCGCTGGTCGCGGCGTCGTGGCAGCGCAACGGGTCCGCGTCGAGGGCGGCGACATCTGCCGGCCCGGGCAGCGGCGAGCCCTCGGGCACGCGGACCGGCCCGATGGCGAGCGTGTGGCTGACGAGCGCGATGCCGAGCTCGCCGAGGAAGCGGCGGGCGACGGCGCCGAGGGCGACGCGGGCAGCGGTCTCGCGGGCGGAAGCGCGCTCGAGCACGTTGCGGGACTCGGGGAAGCCGTACTTCTGCATCCCGACGAGGTCGGCGTGGCCCGGGCGGGGACGGGTGAGCGCGGCTCCGCGGCCCTTCGGCAGGCTCTCGGGGTCGCGGGGCTCCGCCGACATGACGTCGACCCAGCGCGGCCACTCCGTGTTGCCGATGCGCAGGGCGATGGGGCTGCCCATCGTCGCTCCGTGCCGGACGCCGGAGGAGATCGTCAGCTCGTCCTGCTCGAAGTTCATCCGGGCCCCGCGGCCGTAGCCGAGCTTCCGGCGCGCCAGATCGGCGCGGATGTCGTCGAGGGAGACGGGGACGCCCGCCGGCAGTCCTTCGAGGACGGCGACGAGTTCGGGACCGTGGGATTCCCCGGCCGTGAGCCAACGGAGCATCCTCCGATTCTGGCACACGAGGTCAGTGCGCCGGGCCCGCCGAGACGGCTCGGCGCATCGCGGCGAGCACCTCGTCCTCGCGTTCGAGAGGCAGGGCCGGGTCGCCGCCGACGAAGATCCGCACCTGCACGAGGGCCTGGTGGAGCAGCATCCCGAGCCCCGAGACGACCGGGGAGCCGCCCTGCTCCCAGCGCCGGGCGAGCGCGCTCGGCCACGGGGAGTACGCCACGTCGAACAGGGTGGAGCCCGCGACCGCCGCGTCCGGGACGTCGAGGTTGTCCGCTGCTCCGCCCGGGAGCGTCGAGATCACCAGGGGCGCTCCGGTGGACCAGTCGCCGAACGAGTGGACCGAGAGCGAGACGCCGAGCGACTCCGCGAGCGGAGCGAGCTCGGCGGCCCTCGACGCCGTCCGCAGGACGAGGTCGACCCGCGCCGCACCCAGTCCGGCGGCGGCGGCGAGGGCGGAGGCGGCGGTCGCTCCCCCGCCGAGCACCTGGACGCGCTCCGCCGAGACGACGCCCGCCTCGGCGAGGGCCCGCACGATGCCCGCGACATCGGTGTTGAAGCCGCGGAGGCGGGGTGCCGGGCCGGAGCGGTCGACCAGCACGGTGTTGACCGCGCCGGTGACCCGGGCGACCGCGTCCTCCTCGGCCAGCAGCGGACGCACCGCGTGCTTGAGCGGCATGGTCAGCGACAGGCCGTGCCAGGGCTCGCCGGACACGACCTCGGCGAGGGTCTCCTCGGTCGTCTCGACGGCACGGTAGCTCCAGTCGAGTCCGAGCACCCGGTAGGCGGCCGCGTGCAGCGCGGGCGACTTCGAGTGCGCGATCGGCGCGCCGAGGACCGCGAGGCGGTACCCGGCGGCCGTCACTGGTACTCCGGGTGGTCCCGCATCCAGGCCTGCCACTGGTCGACGGCCGCGTTGTGCTCGGCGTCGGTGGTGGAGTAGACCGTCTCGCCCGTCTCGAGGTTCACCGTGACGAAGTACATCCAGGTGCCGTCCGCGGGGTGCATGACCGCGTCGATCGCCACGTCGCCCGGGTTCGAGATCGGCGCGGGCGGCAGTCCGTCGCGCTGGTAGGTGTTGTAGACGTTGCCGGCGTCGTTCCGCTCGGCGTCCGTCGTCGAGACGCGGTCGGTCGCGCCGGTCCCGTAGGCCACGGTCGCGTCCGACTGCAGGCGCCACCCCTGGTCGAGACGGTTCTGGAACACGCGCGCGACCTTCGGGAAGTCCTCGGCGACGCGGGCCTCGCGCTGCACGAGGGAGGCGAACACGACGACGCGGTAGCGGTCGTCCACCGGCACGCCGGCCTGGTCGAGCGCCTGGTACATCCGGTCGACCAGCGTCTTCAGGATGTCGTGCGCGGGCGTCGACGGGTCGATGTCGTACGTCGCGGGGAACAGGAACCCCTCGAGGCTCGTCGCGCCGGCCGGGAGTCCGAACGAGCCCCAGTCGGCGGCGGCCGCCTCGAGGTCCGTCAGCGCGACCCCGGTGCCGTCGGCGATGAGCGGCAGCGCCTCCTTGAGGGCCGTCCCCTCGGGGATGACGAAGGTGTTCGCGAGGCGGGTCGACTCGGAGTCGAGCAGCGCCGACAGTGCGGCCTTGGCGCTCATCTCGGCCTTGAGCGAGTAGGCGCCGGGCTGGAAGACGGGCTCGGGGCTCTGGGCGAGGAGCAGGTCGTAGAACGGGTCGTAGGACTTGATGACCCCGTCCGAGACGAGGTTGTTGGCGATGTCGCTGCCGCCGTCGCCCTGGTGGATCGTGAACAGCACCTCGCTCGAGCCGGTGCCGGTGAAGTCGGTCGGCTCGGGCTCGGCGAACAGGCCGCGCACGGGCTCGAGGAAGATCGTCACGGCGATGGCGACGAGCGCGGCGAAGACGCCGAAGGCCAGGAGCCCGCCGATGAGCCCGCGGCGGCTGCGGCGCTTCTTCGCGCCGCCGGTCGCGCGAGCCGCGCGGCGCCGCTTCGGGCGCGCGTCCGGGTCGAACGCGGCGGCGTCGTCGCGGCCGCGGGGCTCGGGCACGTCGGGCCCGGTGAAGAGGCGGCCCAGCGGATCGTGCGCCTCAGTCGGCGCGGGCTGCTGCTCCGGAGTCGGGTCGGGCGGAGTCGGCTGCGACTGCTCGGCGGCGCGGGCGTCGCGGCGGCTCGGGGGGACGTCGGTCACGAGGAGGTCCTTCGTTCGGTTCGAGCAGGACTCCGGCCGGGGTGCCGGCCGAGCGCTCGGAATCGATGGCGTGCTGCAGGATCACCACGGCGGCGACCTGGTCGATCACGGCTCGGGAGCCGCGGGTGGTGCGTCCGGAGCGGTGCAGGGCGCTCTGGGCGGTGACCGTCGACAGCCGCTCGTCGACGAGCCGCACCGGAGCGGTGGGGACCGCTTCGGCGAGCAGCCGAGCGAATCCGCGCGCGTCCTCCGTCGAGGCCGTCTCGGCCCCCGACAGCGACAGCGGCAGTCCGACGATGATCGCCTGCGCATCGTACTCGGCGGCGAGGTGCGCGATCCGGGAGACGTCCGAGGATCCGCCGTCAGTGCCCGCCCGCGGGACCGTCTCGACGGGCACCGCGAGCAGGCCGTCGGCGTCGCACCGGGCGACCCCGATGCGGGCTCGGCCCACATCGATGCCGAGCCGGACGCCGAACCGGCCCATTCAGCTGGTCGCTTCCTGGACCACGGCCTCGAGTGCCGCGCCGATGGCGGAGACGTCGGAGCCGCCGCCCTGGGCGAGGTCGTCCTTGCCGCCTCCGCCGCCGCCGAGGATCCCGGCGGCGCGCTTGGCGAGCGCACCCGCGCGGCGGCCCTGATCGCGGGCGGCCTGGTTGGTGGCGACGATCACGGCGGGCTTGCCCGAGACGTCGGCGGCCAGCGCGACGACGGCCGGCTCCTGGCCGAGCCGCTCGCGGACGGAGGTCACGAGGGAGCGCAGCTCGTCGGTCGATCCCGCGGTGCCGATGTTCTCGGCGACGACGGTCGTGCCGCCCACTGTGCGGCGGGTCGCCGCGAGGGCGGGCACCCGGTCGGAGAGGGCCTTGGCCTCGAACGCGGCGATCCGCTTCTCGGCGGCCTTGAGGCTCGCGACGAGCTCGCCGATCCGCTCGGGCAGCTGCTCGCGCGGGGTCTTCAGCGAGGACGAGATCGTGCTGACGAGGGCGCGCTCGGCGGCGAGCTCCTGGAAGGCCTCGCGGCCCACGAGCGACTCGACGCGGCGGTTCGTCGATCCGACCGAGGACTCGCTGACCAGGCTGATCACGCCGACCTCGGACGAGCGCCCGACGTGGGTGCCCGCGCAGAGCTCGCGCGACCAGGGCCCGCCGATGTCGACCACGCGGACGACGTCGCCGTACTTCTCGCCGAAGAGGGCCATCGCGCCGAGCGCCTTCGCCTCGTCGATCGGGAGCTCGCGCGTGACGACCTCGAGGTTGTCCCGGATCGCGGTGTTGGCGATCTCCTCGATCTCGCTGCGGGTCTCGAGTGAGAGGGCCTGGTTCCACGAGAAGTCCAGGCGCAGGTAGCCCGCCTTGTTGTACGAGCCGGACTGGTGCGCCTGCGGGCCGAGGACCTGGCGCAGCGCGGCGTGGATGAGGTGCGTGCCCGAGTGGGCCTGCGTGGCGCCCCGGCGCCAGTCGCGGTCGACGACGGAGGTGGCGGCGTCGCCCACTCCGACCTCGCCGCTGGCGACCTGGACCTTGTGGCTGATGAGCCCCTTGACGGGCTTCTGCACGTCGAGGACCTCGAGGTCGAAGCCGGAGCCGACGATGCGGCCCGCGTCGGCCTCCTGGCCGCCGGACTCCGCGTAGAGGCTGGTCGCCTCGAGGATCACCTCCGCGATGTCGCCCGCGACCGCCTTGGTGACGGACTCCCCGCCGACGATGAGGCCGAGGATGCGCGTCTCGGTGTCGAGCACGTCGTAGCCGGTGAACAGCGTCTCGCCGTGGGCGCGGAAGTCGGCGTAGACCGAGAGGTCGGCCAGCGCCGACTTCTTCGACTTCGCGTCCGCCTTCGCCCGCGTCCGCTGCGCGGTCATGAGGGAGTCGAACGCCTCGCGGTCGACCGTCAGGCCCGACTCCTCGGCGATCTCGAGGGTGAGGTCGATCGGGAATCCGAAAGTGTCGTGCAGGAGGAACGCGGTGTCTCCCGGCAGCGTCGGCGACTCGGCCTTCTTCGTCTTCAGGACGGCGAGGTCGAGGATCTCGGTGCCGGCCGCGAGGGTGCGCAGGAACGCCTCCTCCTCGCCGTAGGCGCTGGTCGAGAGGCGCTCGAACTCGGTGGACACCTCGGGGTAGGCGGATGCCATCGCGTCGCGCGAGGCGGTGAAGAGCTCGGGGAACGTCGCGGTGTCCACTCCGAGCAGGCGCATGGCGCGCACGGTGCGGCGCATCAGGCGGCGGAGGATGTAGCCGCGCCCCTCGTTGGACGGCGTCACGCCGTCCGACAGCAGCATCAGCGAGGAGCGCACGTGGTCGGCGATGACGCGCATGCGGACGTCGTCCTCGTGGACGGCTCCGTAGCGGCGGCCCGAGAGCTCGGCGGCGCGGTCGAGGACCGGCCGGACCTGGTCGATCTCGTACATGTTCTCGACGCCCTGCTTGAGGAAGGCGACGCGCTCGAGGCCCATGCCGGTGTCGATGTTCTTGCGCGGCAGCTCGCCGAGGATGTCGAAGTCGACCTTGCTCGTGCCCTCTCCGCGGAGGTACTGCATGAAGACGAGGTTCCAGATCTCCACGTAGCGGTCGTCGTCCGTCGCCGGGCCGCCGTCGATCCCGTAGGCGGGGCCGCGGTCGAAGAAGATCTCGGAGCAGGGCCCGGCGGGGCCGGGCTGGCCGGTCGACCAGTAGTTGGTGTCCTTGTCCAGGCGCTGGATGCGCTCGTCCGGCAGTCCCGCGATCGTCTTCCAGAGCGCGATCGCCTCGTCGTCGTCCTTGTAGACGGTGACCCAGAGATCCTTCTCGTCGAAGCCCAGTCCCCCGTCGCTCTCGGCGCCGGTGAGCAGCTCCCAGGCGTAGCCGATCGCCCCCTCCTTGAAGTAGTCGCCGAAGGAGAAGTTGCCGTTCATCTGGAAGAACGTGCCGTGACGCGGCGTCTTGCCGACCTCCTCGATGTCGTTGGTGCGGATGCACTTCTGCACGCTGGTCGCGCGCGGGAACGGCGCGGGGACCACTCCGGTGAGGTAGGGCACGAACGGCACCATGCCGGCGACGGTGAAGAGGAGGCTCGGGTCCTCGCTCACGAGGGAGGCGGAGGGGACCACGGTGTGGCCGCGGCTCCCGAAGAAGTCGAGCCAGCGGTTGCGGATGTCTGCGGTCTGCATGGGTTCCGTTACGGTTCGGTCGGTGACGACGCGGATGTCGGGCGGCGGGGCGTCAGCCCTCGCCGATGGCGGCCTTCAGTTCGGCCTCGCGCTGGTGGTAGCCCTCGGAGACGGCCTCGCCGAGCTCCTTCGCGGTGCGGTTGATGTCGGCGAAGAGCCGGGCGCCCGCCTCGGTGCGCGAGACCTGGTGGGCGACCGCGAATCCGAGGCCGATCCCGATGACGATCAGGAGGATGTTCTTCACGGGGTGTCCTTCCACAGCGGCGGGGCGGGCGCGGCGGCGCGACGACCCGTTCGATTCTAGGGCGCGGGCGCGGCGCTACTTCGAGCGCGGCCGCTTCGTGCGCTTCGCGGCGGAGCGGCCGACCGCGGCTCCGGCCTTGTCGGCCGTGCGTCCGGCGACGAGCACGGCGCGGACTCCGGCGGTGAAGCCGGCGAGCTTGATCAGCGGACCGCCGACGGTCGCGGCCGTGAGGGCGACGAGCGCGTTGACGTTGCCGGTGACCTCGGCGACGTCCTTCGTGATCGTGTCCACCCGGGCCAGCTGGTGGTTGGCCTCGCGGAGGGTGGAGGCCGACTCGTCGAGGATCGGCGTCAGGCCGTCGCCGGCCTGCTTGATGGCCTCGCTCGTGCTGTCGAAGACGCGTCCGAGCTTCCAGAGCGGGACGGCGGTGATCGCCACCAGGATCGCGAACACCCCCGCGGCGATGAGCCCTGCGATGTCTCCACCGGTCACGGTGACCTCCGTTCGATGCCGCCCAGCGCGGCACTCCAGCCTACCGACGGGCTGCGAGCGGGCGTGCGCGCCGGGTCCCCGCGTGCGATCTGCAAGTGCCTGTGCCGTGTGCAGGTGTCCATGCGGTCTGCAGGTGACCGTGCCGTGTGCAGGGGTCCGTGCCGAGACGCCGTGCCGTCTGCAGGTGACCGTGCCTGGCCGCCGTGCCGTCTGCACGGGGCGGATGTGCCGTCTGCAGGGCGCGGGTGTGCCGTCTGCAGGGCGCTGTGCCGTCTGCAGGGGGCGGAGGTGCCGTCTGCAGGTCCTGCAGGGCGAATCGCCTGTTTTTCCACATGATCGGAGTCGGAACCCCGACATCCCCTGTAGATCGCACCTTCCCCTGTAGATCGCACCTTCCCCTGCAGATCGCGCAGGTGCCTGCAGATCGCGCAGGTCCCCTGCAGGTCGCGCAGGTGCGTGCAGATCGCGCAAGTGCCTGCAGATCGCGCAAGTGCCTGCAGATCGCGCAGGTGCCTGCAGATCGCACGCCGAGACCCCGGGAACGGGAAAGGCCCCGGTGCGGACACCGGGGCCTTTCTCTGCGGGGCTGGACTCAGCGGGCCGCGTAGTACTCGACGACGAGCTGCACTTCGCAGGTCACGGGGACCTCGGCGCGCTTCGGGCGGCGCAGGAGCGTCGCCTGCAGCTTGTCGATCTCGACCTCGAGGTAGCCCGGGGTCTTGGGGAGGACGTCGACGTGTCCACCGGCGGCGGCGACCTGGAAGGGCTCGGTGCCCTCGGAGCGGGTCTTGACGTGGATGACCTGGCCCGGCTTCACGCGGAAGGAGGGGCGGTCGACCGTCTTGCCGTCCACCATGATGTGGCGGTGGGTGACGAACTGGCGCGCCTGCGCGGTGGTACGGGCGAAGCCCGAGCGCAGGACGAGGGCGTCGAGGCGCATCTCGAGGAGCTCGACCAGGTTCTCACCGGTCAGGCCCTGGGTGCGGCGCGCCTCCTGGAAGGCGATGCGGAGCTGCTTCTCGCGGATGCCGTACTGGGCGCGCAGACGCTGCTTCTCACGCAGGCGGACCGCGTAGTCGGAGTCGGCCTTGCGCTTCGAGCGGCCGTGCTCACCGGGAGCGTAGGGACGCTTCTCGAGGTAGCGGGCGGCCTTCGGGGTCAGGGGGATGCCGAGGGCGCGCGAGAGGCGCGTCTTCGAACGGGTACGGGACGTGGTCGACACAGTAGTCCTTCCAAGGTCTGAGAGGTTCGGTCGCAGCTCTCGACCGCCGGCTCCGGGAGGAGGGCGGACGCCGCGGTCGTGTCCTCCGCGGGTGCGGGGGAAGGGTGACCGCAGTGGCGGGCTGCGCGATTCAGAGGGATGTGCTGCTCCGCTCGGCTACAGAGCGGTGGGCAACCTCGCAAGACTATCAGGCCGCGGCCTCCCGTGCGGGTCCCGCGAGCACGCGGTCGGCGAGGTCAGCCCCGGTCGCCGCGGATGATGCGCAGGAGCTTCGCCAGGCGCGCGGAGACGTCGCGCTCGTTGCCGTGCTCGGTGGGCCGGTAGTACCGCGCGCCCTGGAGCGGGTCCGGGAGGTACTGCTGCTCGAGCACGCCGAGGTCGGCGTCGTGCGGGTACCGGTAGCCCTTGCCGTGGCCGAGCTTCTTGGCGCCGGGGTAGTGCGCGTCGCGCAGGTGCGGCGGGACCCGCCCCGCGCGGCCCGCACGCACGTCCGCGATGGCCGCGTCGATGGCGGAGTAGGACGCGTTCGACTTCGGAGCGGTCGCCAGGTGCACGACCGCCTGGGCGAGCGGGATGCGTCCCTCCGGCATGCCGATGAACTGCACGGCGTCGGCCGCGGCGATCGCGACGACGAGCGCCTGCGGGTCGGCCATGCCGATGTCCTCGGACGCGGAGACGATGATGCGGCGCGCGATGAACCGCGGATCCTCCCCCGCCTCGATCATCCGGGCCAGGTAGTGGAGCGCCGCGTCGACGTCGGAGCCCCGGATGGACTTGATGAAGGCGCTGATGACGTCGTAGTGCTCGTCGCCGTTGCGGTCGTAGCGCAGCAGGGCGCGGTCGACGGCGCGCGCGACGACCTCGGTCGTGATGACGGGGAGCGCGGGCTCCTCGGCGACCGCCTCGACGGGAGCGTCCTCCTCGTCGTCCTCCTCGTCCGGGTCCTCCGCGGCGGCGGCCCGGGCGACCCGGTCGGCCTCGCGGGCCTCCGAGCGGGCGGAGGTGGCGGCGGCCTCGAGCGCGGTCAGCGCCCGCCGGGCGTCTCCGGAGGCGAGCCGCACGATGCTCGCCCGGGCCTCCTCCTCCAGCGTCACGGAGTCGCGGAGGCCCCGCTCGTCGTGCAGGGCGCGGTCGACCAGGACGCCCAGGTCGTCGTCGCTGAGCGGCTCGAGGGTCAGCAGGAGCGAGCGCGAGAGCAGCGGCGCGATCACCGAGAACGAGGGGTTCTCGGTCGTGGCCGCGATGAGGATGACCCACCCGTTCTCGACCCCGGGCAGCAGCGCGTCCTGCTGGGCCTTCGTGAAGCGGTGGATCTCGTCGAGGAAGAGCACCGTCGACGTGCCGTAGAGGTCGCGGGTGGAGAGCGCCTCCTCCATCACCTGCCGCACGTCCTTCACGCCCGCCGTGACGGCGGAGAGCTCGACGAAGCGGCGGCCGCTGGAGTGGGCCACCGCCTGCGCGAGCGTGGTCTTGCCCGTGCCCGGAGGGCCCCAGAGGATGACGGACACCGCTCCCCGCTCCCCCGTCGTGTCGGCGGCGAGGGCGACCAGGGGCGAGCCGGGCGTGAGGAGATGGCGCTGACCGGCGACCTCCTCGAGGCTGCGCGGCCGCATCCGCACGGCGAGCGGAGTCGCCCCGGAGCGGAGTCCGGCCTGCTGCATGGTCATGCCCCCAGCGTAACGACGGCCTCCGACAGATCCCCGGCCCGACCGCTCGGCGCGACGGAGCGGCGTTTGTCGCGCCTCCGGCGGTTCTCGTAGGCTCGACGCGGCCTGCGTGCGCGGGCCGCCGCGCCGAAGCCGCGCGGACGAGGACGTCGGAGGAACACGTGGCCCAGGGCAAGTCGAACGACCGCGAGGCGCGCACCCGGCTCCGGGCCTACCAGGCCCGTCAGAGCCTCCACCGCTCGAGGCAGAAGCGGCGCGTGCGCGACAACGTGATCGCGGCGATCGCCGCCGTCGTCGTGATCGGGCTCGCCGTCGTCGCCCAGATCCTCTACTTCTCCGGCGGCCCCGGCACGCCGGTCGCCGCGCCGACCCCCTCCTCCTCCTCGACCCCGACGCCCGAAGCGACGGGCGAGAACACCGGCGACGTGCCCTCCTCGGACATCGCCGAGGGCCGCGACTGGACGGGCACGCTCACGATCGGCGAGGACCCGCTGGGCATCACGCTCGCCGGCGCCGCCGCACCGCAGGCCGTCTCGTCCTTCATCTCGCTGACGCAGTCCGGCTTCTACGACGGCGTCTCCTGCCACCGCCTCACCACCGAGGGCCTCTACGTCCTCCAGTGCGGCGACCCGAACGGCGACGGCACCGGCGGACCGGGCTACAGCTACGGCCCCGTCGAGAACGCGCCCGAGGACGGCGTCTACCCGGCCGGGACCATCGCGATGGCCCGTCAGGGCGGCAACGGCTACAGCCAGGGCAGCCAGTTCTTCGTCGTCTACCAGGACACGACCCTGCCCGCCGACGCGGCCGGCGGGTACACCGTGCTCGGGCAGGTCACCTCGGGGCTGGACGCGCTGGTCGCCGACGTCGTGTCGAAGGGCACGGCCGACGGATCGAGTGACGGCGCACCCGCCGAGCCCGTGACCATCACGTCCGTCTCCGTCCAGTAGCCGCACCCGCGGCGTCGTCACGGTCCGCCCGCGCGGGGAGTGCAATAGGCTTGTCGTCACTGCCCGTTCGCGGCCGAGCGCGGTCTTCGGCCCTCCGGCCGTCGAGCCCCACCGGCCGACGACGCGACGGGCACCGAGAAGCACGACATCGAACAGCAAGGTGAGGCTCCGAGCGATGAGTGACCAGCAGCCGTGGGGACGGGTCGGCGACGACGGGACGGTCTACGTCCGCGTCGGCGACGGGGAGCGAGAGGTCGGCCAGTACCCCGATGCGACTCCCGAGGAGGCGCTCGCCTACTACGAGCGCAAGTACACGGAGCTCGCCGGGCAGGTCTCCCTGCTCGAGCAGCGCGCCAAGCGGGGCGCACCCGCCGGAGACGTCGCACGCACGGTGCAGTCGCTGTCCGCGGCCATCGCGCAGGCGAACGCGGTCGGCGACCTCGAGTCGCTGCAGACCCGGGTCGACGCGCTGAGCGGCTCCGTCGAGGATCTGACCGAGCAGCAGGCGGCCGAGTCCAAGGCCGCGCTGTCCGAGGCCCTCGCCTACCGCGAGGCCATCGTCGCCGAGGCCGAGGCCCTGGCGGCGGTCGACCCGGCGAAGACGCAGTGGAAGCAGGCCAGCGCTGCCATCGACGACCTCTTCGCCCGCTGGCAGAACCACCAGCAGCAGGGTCCGCGCCTGCCCAAGAACGACGCGAACGAGCTGTGGCGCCGGTTCCGCGGTGCGCGCACCACGATCGAGCAGAACCGCAAGGCGTTCTTCGCCGACCTCGACTCCGCGCACCGCGAGGCCAAGCAGGCCAAGCAGGCGCTGATCGACCAGGCCGAGGCGCTGGTGCCGCAGGGCGCGGACGCCATCCCGGACTACCGGGCGCTCCTCGAGCGCTGGCGTGTCGCAGGCCGGGCCGGCAAGCGGTTCGACGACGCGCTCTGGGCCCGCTTCAAGGCCGCCGGCGACGCGATCTACGGCGCCAAGGCCGAGATCGTCGCGCAGGAGAGCGTCGAGTACACCGAGAACCTCGACCTCAAGCTCGCCCTCCTCGAGGAGGCGGAGCCGCTCCTGCAGGAGCAGGACCGCGAGAAGGCCAAGCGGGTGCTGCTCTCGATCCAGGAGCGCTGGGACGCCGTCGGCCGCGTGCCGCGCGAGCAGGTGCGCACGGTCGAGGACCGCCTCCGCAAGGTCGAGGCGCATGTCCGCAAGCTCGACGAGGAGCACTGGAACCGGAGCAACCCGGAGCGCAAGGCCCGCTCCGAGGGCCTCGCCTCGCAGCTGACCGCCGCGATCCAGAAGCTCCAGGACGAGCTCGACGAGGCGAAGGCGCGCGGCGACCGCGACGCGATCGCCCAGGCTCAGGAGGCGCTCGACGCCCGCAAGGTCTGGCTCGACGCGATCGGCTAGACCCGCTCCGGCGGATCCCTCCACAGATCCGCTCGCGACGCTCCGGAGGGGAGGCGCATCGGCCAGCATGGCCGGATGCGCCTCCCCTCCGTCCTCCTCCCCGGGCATCTCCCCCTCGCGGAGCTGTGCGCCGCACGCCTCGACGGCGAGCTGGTCGCGCTCGACGAGGGCTTCCTCGTCGCGGACCTGCCCCTGGGGGCGTCCGAGCGGGCAGCCTCCCTGCGCTCGCTGCTCCCCCGCGGCGCCGTCGCCGATCGTCTCTCCGCCGCCTGGGTGCACGGAGCGACGCACGACCCGCCGCCGGTGCACAGCGCCTCCATCGACCGGCGGAAGCGCCGACAGGTGCCGTCGAACCCCCGCCTGCGCTGCCATGAAGTGCTGCTCGACGAGGACGACGTCGTCCTCCTCGGCGGGACGCCGGTCACGTCGCCTGCCCGAACGCTGATCGACCTCGCCCGGACGGAGGACGCGGGCTCGATCCTCCGGGCGCTCTCGCGCAGCACCCGGACCGGGCTGGCCGCCGTCGTCGCGAGACTCGAGGAGGGCAGCGCCGTCGCCGGACGGAGGATCGTCGGACGACGGCTGCGGGCGGCACTCGACGAGACGCCGCCCGGAGATCAGCCCCCGTTGACCCGATAGACGTCGTAGACGGCGTCGATCCGGCGCACGGCGTTCAGCACGCGGTCCAGGTGGGTCGTGTCGCCCATCTCGAAGACGAACCGGCTGATCGCCAGCCGGTCGCTCGAGGTCGAGACCGTCGCCGAGAGGATGTTGACGTGGTGCTCCGAGAGCACGCGCGTCACGTCGCTCAGCAGGCCCGAGCGGTCCAGCGCCTCGACCTGGATCTGCACGAGGAAGATGCTCTTGGAGGACGGCGCCCACTCGACGTCGACGATCCGCTCCGGCTCCTTGAGCAGCTCCTGCACGTTGTGGCAGTTCGCCTGGTGCACGGAGACGCCGGCTCCCCGCGTCACGAATCCGACGATCTGGTCGCCCGGAACCGGGGTGCAGCACTTCGCGAGCTTGACCAGGATGTCCGGCGCGCCCTTCACGAGGACGCCCGACTCGCTGCTCCGGCTCCGCGGCCGGGGCGAGCGCGGGAGGGTGACCTCGTTCTCGTCCGACTCCGGATCGCCCTGGATGGAGGAGACGACCTTCTCGAGCACCGACTGTGTCGAGACGTGGCCCTCGCCGACGGCCGCGTAGAGCGCCTCGACGTCGTTGTAGCGCAGCTGGCTGGCCACCTCGGTGAAGGTGTCCTGGCTCATCAGCTTCTGCAGCGGGAGGTTCTGCTTCCGCATCGCCCGGGCGATGGAGTCCTTGCCCTGCTCGATCGCCTCGTCGCGCCGCTCTTTGGTGAACCACTGGCGGATCTTGTTGCGGGCCCGCGGGCTCTGGACGAAGTGGAGCCAGTCCTGGCTCGGTCCCGAGTCGGGGTTCTTCGAGGTGAAGACCTCGACCACGTCGCCCGTCGTCAGAGCGGACTCCAGCGGCACGAGGCGCCCGTTGACCTTGGCGCCCATCGTCCGGTGCCCGACCTCGGTGTGCACCGCGTAGGCGAAGTCGACCGGGGTCGCGCCGGTCGGCAGGCCGATCACGCGTCCCTTCGGGGTGAAGACGTAGACCTCCTTGGCGCCGATCTCGAAGCGGAGGGAGTCGAGGAACTCGTTCGGGTCGGTGGTCTCCGACTGCCAGTCCGAGAGGTGCGCGAGCCAGGCGAGGTCGGTGTCGTTCGATCCGGAGGTGGGCACCTTGCCGGTGGCCATCTGCTCCTTGTACTTCCAGTGCGCCGCGATGCCGAACTCCGCGTGCTGGTGCATCTCGTTGGTGCGGATCTGGATCTCGACCGCACGGCCCTTCGGCCCGACCACCGTCGTGTGCAGCGACTGGTAGAGGTTGAACTTCGGAGTGGCGATGTAGTCCTTGAACCGGCCCGGCATCGGCGTCCAGCGGGCGTGGATCGAGCCGAGCACGGCGTAGCAGTCGCGCACCGAGTTCACGAGGACGCGGATGCCGACCAGGTCGTAGATCTCGTCGAACTCGCGACCGCGGACGACCATCTTCTGGTAGATCGAGTAGTACTGCTTCGGCCGGCCGACGACGCGACCGCGGATCCGCCCGGCCCGCAGGTCCTCGCTGATCAGGTCGATGACGTTCTGCACGAACTCCTCGCGCTGCGGCGTCCGCCGCTTCACCAGGCTCTCGATCTCGTTGTAGATCTTGGGGTAGAGCACCGCGAAGGACAGGTCCTCGAGCTCCCACTTGATGGCCTGGATGCCGAGGCGGTGCGCCAGCGGCGCGTAGATCTCGAGGGTCTCAGTGGCCTTGCGGGCCGCGGACTCGGCGGGGACGAAGCCCCAGGTCCGCGCGTTGTGGAGGCGGTCGGCGAGCTTGATGATCAGGACGCGGATGTCCTTCGACATCGCCACGATCATCTTGCGGACGGTCTCGGCCTGCGCGCTGTCGCCGTACTTGACCTTGTCGAGCTTGGTGACGCCGTCGACGAGCATCGCGACCTCGTCGCCGAAGTCCGCGCGGAGCTCGTCGAGCTGGTAGTCGGTGTCCTCGACGGTGTCGTGCAGCAGCGCGGCCGCGATCGTCTTCGAGCCGATGCCGAGATCGGCGAGGATCTGCGCGACGGCCAGCGGATGCGTGATGTACGGCTCACCGCTGCGGCGCTTCTGGTTCGCGTGCGCCCGCTCGGCGACCGAGTACGCGCGCTCGATGAGCGCGATGTCGCTCTTGGGGTGGTGCATCCGGACGGTGCGGACGAGGGTGTCGACGGCGCCGGAGGGCTGCGCGCGCGAGAAGATCCGCGGGACCAGTCTGCGCAGGGCAGCGGTCGAGGACGTCGTCGTCGTTTCCGTCACGCGAGGATCTCCATCGCCCCATTATCGCCCGTGCGGACGATGCCGATGACCGTTCCGCCCGGGGCGGACGGTACCGGCGTCAGCCGATGCGTCCCGGACGCCCCTCGCCGTCGACCACGTCGCCGCCCGCCGCGGCCCAGGCGGTCATGCCGGCGTCGACGTTGGCGACCTCGTAGCCGGCGCCGTCGAGGGCCTGCGTCACCATCGCGGAGCGGACTCCGGAGTGGCAGACCACCAGGATCGCCGTATCGGCCGGGAGCTCGTCCTGCCGGGCGCCGATCTCCCCCATCGGGATGTGGTGGGCGGCAGGAGCGTGCCCCGCCGCCCATTCGTGCGGCTCGCGGACGTCGAGCAGCCAGACCTCGTCGCGCTGGACGAGTCCGACGGCGTCGGCCGCGGTGACCTGGGCGTAGTCGGCCACGGCTCAGCCCTGGACGGCCGGCGCCGCCGGAGCGGTCGCCTTCGCACGGGCCGACTCCACGCGCTTGTCGTGCTTGGAGATCTCGCTCTCCCGGCTGCGCAGCTGCGCGTACAGCGGAGCCGCGACGAAGATCGTCGAGTAGGTGCCGACGATGATGCCGATCAGCAGGGCGAGCGAGATGTCGCGGAGGGTGCCCGCGCCGAGGACGAACGCTCCGATCACGAGGATCGCGGCCACCGGGAGGGCGGCGACGATCGAGGTGTTGATCGAGCGCACCAGGGTCTGGTTCTCGGCCAGGTTCACCGTCTCGGAGAAGGTGCGGGTCGTGCTGCCGAGAGCCTCCGCCGTGTTCTCGCGGATCTTGTCGAAGACCACGACGGTGTCGTAGAGCGAGTAGCCGAGGATCGTCAGCAGTCCGATCACCGCCGCCGGCGAGACCTCGGTGCCGGTGATGCCGTAGACGCCCGCGACGATGACCAGGTCGTGAAGGAGCGCGACGATCGCGGCGAGCGACATCTTCCACGTCCGGAAGTACGCCCACATGGCCAGGGCCGCGAGGACGACGAAGATCACCAGGCCGCGCAGGGCCTGCTGGGTCACGTCGTTGCCCCACGCCGCTCCGATGAAGGAGGAGGCGACCTGGTCGGCGGGGACGTCGTACGCCTCCGACAGAGCGTTCTTGACGGCGGTCGACTCGTCGGTCGAGAGCTGTCCGGTCTGCACGCGGATGGAGTCGTCGCCGACGATCGACACGCGCGGAACGGTCTCCGGCGCGACGGTGGTGACGGCGTCCGTGGCCGTCGCCTGCTCCAGGCTCGCCGGTGAGGACACCGTGAACTGCGAGCCGCCGGTGAACTCGATGCCGAAGTTGAAGCCGCCGCGGGCGACGGTCCCGAGCAGCGTGATCAGGATCAGGGCGAGCGAGACGAGGTACCACGTGCGGCGCCGGCCGACGAAGTCGATCGATCGCGCACCGGTGTAGAGGTCGTTTCCGAACTGCGAGAAGCTGGTCATCACGCGTCCTTCCCGTTCGAGTCGTTGGAGTCGCGCAGGCCGGCCGCCTCGGCGGCCTTCCGCTCGGCGATGGTCTGGCGCTTGGCCGCCTCGCGGGACGCGGAGGCGCGCTTGCCGGCGACCACCTGGTCCTGCGGACGGAAGGCCGCACGGCCGCGGTAGACCGCTCCGAGCGCCCGGGGATCCAGGCCCGAGGCCTTGTGCCCCTCGGCGAAGAACGGTCTGGTGGCCATCAGCTGCAGGATCGGGTGGGTGAACAGCGCCACCACGATCAGGTCGATGATCGTCGTGATCCCGAGGGTGAGCGCGAAGCCGCGGACGCTGCCGACGGCGAGGAGGAAGAGCACCACCGCGGCGAGCAGGTTCACCATGTCGGACGCGAAGATCGTGCGCAGGGCGCGCCGCCAGCCGGACTCGACGGCGGACTCGAGGCCGCGCCCGTCGCGCAGCTCGTCGCGGATGCGCTCGAAGTACACGATGAACGAGTCGGCCGTGATGCCGATCGCGACGATCAGACCCGCGACCCCCGCGAGCGAGAGGCGCAGTCCCTCCCGCCAGGACAGCAGCGTGACGACGAGATAGGTGACGATCGCCGCGACGAGCAGCGAGGCGATCGTGACGGCTCCGAGCACGCGGTACTGCGCGATGGAGTAGACGATGACGAGGATGAGGCCGATGAGGCCGGCGAGCAGGCCGCTGGCGAGCTGGGCGGAGCCGAGCGTCGCCGAGATGCTGTCGGAGCTCTGCACCTGGAAGCCGATCGGCAGCGCGCCGTACTTGAGCTGGTCGGCGAGCGACTTCGACGACTCCTGGGTGAAGGAGCCCGAGATCTGCGCGTTGCCGTCGGTGATCGCGGCGTTCGTCGACGGGGCCGAGATGACCCGGCCGTCGAGCACGATCGCGAACTGGTTCTGCGCACCCTGCAGCGCCACGAGGCGCGAGGTCACGTCGCCGAAGGCCTGCGTGCCCTGGTCGTCGAACGAGAGGTTGACGGCCCAGGTGCCGGTGCTGGCGCCGGAAGAGGTCGTCATCAGGCCGTTCGAGGCGTCCGAGATGTCCTCGCCGGTGATCTCCACCGGGCCGAGGACGTACTTGACGGTGCCGCTGTCGTCACAGGTGATGAGCGGCTGGTCGGCCGGCGCGAGGTTCGGGTCCTGGCCGTTGAGGAAGGCGCAGTCGAAGGCGGTGTACTGCGCCTCGAGAGCCGGAGTGAGGTAGGCGAGGTCGCTCGCGTTCGTCGGCGAGGCGGTCGGCTCCGTCGAGAGGGACGGATCCACGGGCGTCGGAGTGGGCGAGGACGTCGCGTCGCCCCCGACCGAGCTGTTGGTGGCCTGGCTCGCGACGAGGACGGGGCGGAAGTCGAGCTTCGCCGACGCCTCGATGCGCTGGAGGGTCTCGTCGTCCGGCGTACCCGGGATCGAGACGACGATGTTGCTCGAGCCCTGGGTCGTGATCTCGGCCTCGGAGACGCCGGACGCGTCGATGCGCTGGCGGATGATCGAGACGGCCTGCGTCAGCTGCTCCGACGAGACGGTGTCGCCGTCGTTGAGCTGCGGCTGCAGGACGATCTGCGTGCCGCCCTCGAGGTCGAGAGCGAGCTTCGGCGTCCAGGAGCCGCCGCCCCAGAGGACGGCCGCCGTGTTGAGTCCGACGAGAGCGAGGATCAGGACACCGAGCCAGCTCAGGGAGCGGCGGGCCTTCCGGACGGGGGTTGATGCGGCCACCCAGGGCTCAGCTTTCTCTTCGGTCGACGGTGATCGTCCCGGGGTCGCCCGGGTGTGGAGAAGGGCGGGCGGGCGTCGATGCGCTCGGCCCGCCCAGGAGACTACTGCGCGTCGGGACGGCGGTCGCGCTCCACCGGGTCCACCAGCGGGTCGCGGTGCGCGGAGTCGCGCTCGCCGAACTCGGGCGAGCCGGTCGCGGTCAGCGGGTCGGCCTCGTCCTCGGCCTCGACGACGACGGCGTTCTCGCTCGGGTCGATGAGGCGGGCGATCGCCTGACGGTGGATGGTCAGCAGCGTGCCGGGGGTCGACTCGATGACGATCTTGTTCGCCTCGTCGTCGATCGACACGACGGTGCCGAAGAGGCCGGAGCCGGTCATCAGCTCCACCCCCGGCTGGAGGTTGTTCTTCATGCTCTCCGCGTCGCGCTGGCGCTTCTTGTTGTTGCGGAACATGAAGATGATCATCACGGCGAGCAGCAGGACGAGCAGGATGATCGTCGGATCCATGGGTGGGCCTTCCGGAGTGGATGGGCGATCCGCCGCGCGGCCTCAGGTCGAGGCGGAGCGGATCGAGCGGCCCGTCGGGCCTAGAGAATCATAGATCATCGGGGAACAGGGGCGGCTGAGCCGCCGTCCCCCGGGGGTCGATGCCGAAGTGGCGGTAGGCGGCCGGGGTCGCCACCCGGCCGCGCGGCGTCCGTGTCAGCAGGCCGATCCGCACGAGGAACGGCTCGACGACGGCCTCGACCGTCTCGGCCTCCTCCCCCACCGACACGGCGAGGGTGTTCAGACCGACCGGCCCGCCGTCGAAACGGGTCAGCACGATCTCCATCACGGCGCGGTCGAGGCGGTCGAGTCCGAGCGCGTCCACGTCGTAGAGCTCCAGCGCCGCGCGGACGGCGGTCACGTCGGCACGGCCGCCGTGGACCAGGGCGAAGTCCCGCACCCGCCGGAGCAGGCGGTTGGCGATGCGCGGGGTGCCGCGGCAGCGGCCGGCGATCTCGGCGATCGCGTCCGCGTCGATGTCGAGCTCGAGCAGCCGTGCCGCCCGGGCGAGGACCTGCCGCAGCTCGTCCTCCGCGTAGAACTCGAGGTGCGCTGTGAAGCCGAAGCGGTCGCGGAGCGGGTTGGGCAGCAGGCCGGAGCGGGTCGTGGCGCCGACGAGCGTGAACGGGGCGAGATCCAGCGGGACGGACGTCGCTCCCGCCCCCTTGCCGACCATGATGTCGATCCGGAAGTCCTCCATCGCGAGGTAGAGCATCTCCTCCGCGGAGCGCGCCATGCGGTGGATCTCGTCGATGAAGAGGATCTCGCCGGGCAGCAGCGAGGACAGTACGGCGGCGAGGTCGCCCGCGTGCTGGATCGCGGGGCCGCTGGAGAGCCGCAGGGGCGAGGAGCTCTCCTCCGCCACGATCATCGCGAGGGTCGTCTTGCCGAGCCCGGGCGGGCCCGCCAGCAGGATGTGGTCGGGCGTCCGGCCCTGCATGGCCGCGGCCTTGAGCAGCAGCTCGAGCTGGCCGCGCACCTTGCGCTGGCCGACGAACTCACTGAGATTCCTGGGGCGCAGGGCACCCTCGAAGGCGACCTCGGCCTCCGAGGCGACCTCGGCGCCCAGCACCTCGTCGCTCACGAGCGGGCCGCCGGTCCGAGGCGGGCGAGAGCGAGCCGCAGCAGCGCCTGCACGTTCGCGGCGTCGGAGGCCTGGGCGTCGAGCAGGATCTCATCGACCACGTCGGCCGCGGTGCGCTCGGGCCAGCCGAGGCCGACGAGCGCCGCGAGCACGTTCTGCGCGGCGGTGGCGGCGGGACCGGAGCCGCGGGCGGCGCGCGGCCGCACGGTCACCTTGCCGGCGAGCGAGAGGATGATCAGCTTGGCCGTCTTCGGGCCGATGCCGCTGACCTTCCGGAACACCCCGTCGTCCTCGTCGGCGACCGCCTGCGCGATCCGGTCCGGCTCGACCGCACCGAGCACGCCGAGGGCGGACTTGGGGCCGACGCCGGTCACGCCGATCAGCAGCTCGAAGATCTCGAGCTGCTCCTCGTCGGGGAAGCCGTAGAGGGTGAGCGAGTCCTCGCGGACGACGAGCACGGTGCTGACCGTCGTCTCGTCGCCGACGCGCATCTCGAGCGCGTGCTGCGGGGTCACGTTCACCGCGTAGCCGACGCCGTGGACGTCGAGGACGGCGAGGCTCCCGCGGGCGGAGAGGACGGTGCCGCGGAGAGAGGAGATCACCGAGTCAGTCTAGATGCTCGAACAGGCGTTCGACTCGCGGCCTCGGCGGCGCGCCACGCACGCTGTGCCGCTGTGCCGCCCGCCGCCCCGTCGGCACCGGCTCCCGCCGACCCGGAGGTCGGCGCGAGCGGGGTCCGCCAGGCGTGGCAGACGGCCAGGGCGAGGGCGTCGGCCGCGTCGGCCGGCCGCGGGGGGGCGTCGAGCCGGAGGACGCGCTGGATCATCGCCGTGACCTGACGCTTGTCCGCGGCTCCGTAGCCGGTGACGGCGGCCTTCACCTCGCTCGGCGTGTGGATCCCGACCGGGAGCCCGCGCCGGGCCGCCGCGACGAGGGCGACGCCGCTGATCTGCGCGATGCCCATGACGGTGCTGACGTTGTTCTGCGCGAAGACCCGCTCGATCGCGACGGCGTCGGGGCGGTGCTCGTCGAGCAGCGCCTCGAGCCCGTCGCCCAGGGCCAGCAGGCGGCGCTCCAGCGCGTCGTCCGGCGGCGTGCGGAGCACCGTCACGTGCACGAGGGTCGCGCGGCGGTCGCGCGAGACGTCGACGATGCCGACGCCGCAGCGGGTGAGCCCGGGGTCGATCCCGAGGACGCGCATCAGGCCGCCCTCCGGGATCGGGCCGGGCTCACCGCGTCACTCCTCGTTCTCGAGCTCGGCACGCACCTCGGCCGTGATGTCGAGGTTGGTGTAGACGTTCTGCACGTCGTCCGAGTCCTCGAGCGCATCGATCAGGCGGAAGACCTTGCGGGCCGTCTCGGCGTCGGCCTCGACCTGGAGGGAGGCGACGAACTCGATGTCGGCGGAGTCGTAGTCGATGCCCGCGTCCTGCAGCGCGGAGCGGGCCGGGACGAGCTCGCTCGGCTCGACGCGGACCTCGAAGCTCTCGCCGTGGTCGAGGACGTCGTCGACGCCGAAGTCGAGGACCGCGCCGAGCACGTCGTCCTCGGTGACGCTCTCGCCGTGGGGCACGGAGATGACGCCCTTGCGCGCGAAGTTGTAGGCGACGCTGCCCGGGTCGGCCATGGTGCCGCCGTTGCGGGTCATCGCAGTGCGGACGTCCGCCGCGGCGCGGTTCTTGTTGTCGGTGAGGCACTCGACGAGCAGGGCGATGCCGTTGGGGCCGTACGCCTCGTACATGATCGTCGTGTAGTCGATGACCTCGCCGGTGAGACCGGCGCCGCGCTTGATCGCGCGGTCGATGTTGTCGTTCGGCACCGAGGTCTTCTTCGCCTTCTGCACGGCGTCGACGAGCGTCGGGTTGCCGGAGAGGTCGGCGCCGCCGGTCTTGGCGGCCACCTCGATGTTCTTGATCAGCTTGGCGAAGGACTTCGCGCGGCGCGAGTCCTTGATCGCCTTCTGGTGCTTGGTCGTGGCCCACTTGGAATGCCCGGACACGGTGCTCCCTCGGAAATCTCGTTGCGTGCGGCCCCCGAGGGCGCCGCTGATGGCAGGGGCCAGTCTATTCGAGAGCCGGTCCCCGCCCGGCTCTCCGCGGTCGGCCCGACGAGGTGGTCGCGCAGGTGGAGCGGGAAGCGTCCG